>NZ_JAALED010000114.1:0-3341 GCF_014145155.1 Dietzia sp. B19
CCAGCCGCGTGGCGGCGATCGACGCAGGGCCAGCCGCGCCGCCGGCTGAGTCCCGCCGCCGACCGATCAGCCGCCGGCCGTCACCCGAACACGGTGATGGTCTGGCGGCTGATCGCCGTCAGGGCCCCGTCCGGTCGCCACATCATGGCGTGGGTGTGCGCGTACCCGTCGCGGGAGGCATCGGTGGTCGCCTCGTAGGCGAACAGCGCCTCCGGCGGGATCGTGTCGGGGCCGATCTCCGCCACCAGCTCCAGCGTCCAGGTCAGGCTGCTGGCGGGTGCGAACCCGGACAGCATCTGGATGGTCGCGGGCGGCCACGCGTCCGCGAGCACCAGCAGATGCTCCTCGTGTAACTCCTCCGGGGCCTCGCGCAGCTGCGCCCAGCCCGAGAGGTCTCCGGTCTCGGCTCCGCTGAACGGTAGGGCGCCGCCGAACTGCCTCAACGCGAGGAACTTGTAGAACTCCGGGGTCATCTTCTCGATGTAGGGGAACGGCTCGATGGTCCCGGGCTCGGGCAACTCCGGCATGGGATGCCTCGGGGGCACGACGATGGTCGACTCGCGGTGCTTCCCGAACGCCGCGAGCGCCGTGGCGACGATCGCTCCGTCCTGCCGCAGCGTGGCCTGGGCCTGCGTCACGTTCTTCCCGACCCGCAGGATCTCGGCGTGGACCTCGACCGGGCCCGGCGTGGCGGGACCGACGAACGAGACGGTGAACGACCTCAACGGATGTAAAGACCCCGGCCCCGCCCCCGACCCGGCCACGTCCCTGAGCCGCCCCTTGATCGACGCGAGGAGCAGGGCCCCGGTCAGGCCTCCGTAGATCGCGCGGCCCTGCGTCCAACCGTCCGTGATCTCGACGCTCCCGCCGCGCGAGGCGGACTCCAGCATGCTCTTCAGCGACATGCCGGACAGTCTGCCAAAGCGGTCAGCGGACCAGTTGGGGGCGCCCCTTGTTCCGGAACGCGGCCAGGGCCGTCGCCAGGCCCGGCATCTGCGGCATCCGGTCGAACATCCTCTCGCTGCGCGTCTCCGCCGCGTCGTCGGCGGTCCGGTGCAGGTACCGGTCGGGCAGCGAGAGTCGGGCGATGGTGCGCCATGACTGCAGGTACTGCTTCCACAGCGGCCCGCTCACGTACGGCAGGTCGTACCGCTCGCACAGGTCGCGGACCCGCAGCGAGATCTCGGAGTACCGGTTGGACGGCAGGTCGGGGAACATGTGGTGCTCGATCTGAAACGACAGGTTGCCCGACATGAGGTTCATGACGGGGCCGCCGTCGAGGTTGGCGCTGCCGAGCATCTGGCGCAGGTACCACTCGGCCTGCGTCTCGTTCTTGACGTCCTTGGGGGTGAACTTCTCCGCCCCGTCCGGGAAGTGCCCGCAGAAGATCACCGCATTGGTCCAGATGTTGCGGAGGATGTTCGCGGTGACGGTGGCGGTGAGCGCCTGACGGCCGGACGGCCCCGCGAGCACGGGGAACAGGACGTAGTCCTTGAGGACCTGTTTGCCCGCCTTCCGCAGGAACGCCTTGGCTGTGCGCCGGTCGGCGGGCGTGGCGCCGGAACCCGGGAACGCGTCCTGGAATCGCACGTGCTGCAGCCCGATCCCCCACTCGAACCCAAGCATCAGCACGGTGTTGACCAGGAGGTTGGCGGAGTACCTGGGCTCCCACGGCACATCGCGCGTGACCCGCAGGACGCCGAACCCCACGTCATCGTCCAACCCGACGATGTTGGTGAACTTGTGGTGCAGGTAGTTGTGGGTGTGCTTCCAGTCCGCGGAGCTACCGACCAGGTCCCACTCCCAGGTGGTGGAGTGGATCTCCGGATCGTTCATCCAGTCCCACTGTCCGTGCAGGACGTTGTGCCCGATCTCCATGTTCTCGAGGATCTTGGCCACGGCCAGGCCGCCCGTGCCGAGCGCCCAGGCCGTGCGGTTCCGGGCGCCCAGGTACAGGACGGCACGGGCTCCCAGCTCGATCCCCCGCTGCAGCCGGATCACGCTGTGGATGTAGCGGTAGTCCCGCTCCCCGCGCGAGGCGATCACGTCGGCCCTGATCGCGTCGAGTTCCCGCCCCAGCTCGTCGATCTGCTCGGGAGAGAGGTGCGCGTACTCGCCTACATCAGAAATGGCCATGGATCAACTCTAGGCCTGACTGGTACCCATGGCTACCCGTGAGTAGGCACGCGCTGGGAATACGTGACCAACGGCACTGGGCGACCGGCATCTCAGTCACTCCAGGCCCGGCGCAACACTTCCAGCGTGCCGTGGACACGCTCGCGGGTCGACCCCACGGGGGCGATCATCAGCTCGTCCGCGCCCGCGCGCTCGGCGAAGTCCCGCAGGTAATCGCGCACCTCGGGGCCGTCCCCCACGGCGGTGTAGGTGATCATGTGCAGGATCTGGCGACCGGCTGCCGACTCCATCACCATGTCCAGCTCCTCGTCCGAGAAGTGGCGCCCGCGTCCGGCCATCAGCTTCACGCGCTGACGGCGATACCAGTGCAGCTCGCGGGCCGCGCGCCCGGTGTCGTCGTCGGCCACCACGTTGACCGCGGCGATCATGTACGGCTCGGCCAGCTGGTCGCTGGGCTCGAACCGGTCGCGGTACACCGCCGAGGCCTGCTCGAGCGCATCGGGCGCGAAGTGCGAGGCGAACGCGTACGGCAGGCCGAACTTCGCGGCGAGCTGGGCGCCGAACAACGACGATCCGAGGATGTAGAGCGGAACTCTGGTGCCACGTCCGGGCGTCGCGGTGATCCCACGGGTGCGGGCGAGATCCGACGGCGAGTCCCCCAGGAATGCCTGCAGCTCACGCACGTCGTCGGGGAAGTGCTCGGCGGCCGACGGCTCGCGACGCAAGGCGCGGAACGTCTGCGGGTCGGTGCCGGGCGCGCGCCCCAGCCCCAGGTCGATCCTGTCCGGGTGCAACTCTGCCAATGTGCCGAACTGTTCGGCGATCACGAGCGGCGAGTGGTTGGGCAGCATCACCCCACCGGAGCCCAGGCGGATCCGCTCGGTCTGGGAGGCGATGTGCGCCATGAGCACCGCAGGCGCGGAGGAGGCGATGGACCCCATGTTGTGGTGCTCGGAGTACCAGACCCTCTCGTAGTCCAGCTCCTCCGCCCTGCGCGCCAACGCCACCGAGTCCTGCAGCGCCTCCCCGACGGACTGACCGGGGCGGACGGAGGCGAAATCGATCACGGACAGGGGCATCGGGGAGGGGGTCATGACCGGTCCAACCCACGCCCCGCGGGACCTATTCCGTCCCGTGTCCGGCCGGGGGCGGCACACTGGGGGTATGTCCGCACCCGGCTCCAGTTCCAGTTCCAGTTCCAGTTC
>NZ_JAALED010000115.1:0-6520 GCF_014145155.1 Dietzia sp. B19
TCCGCCACAACGAGTGCGGCCGACATCGTGGCCGCGGCGCCCGACTGCGTGGTCTACTGCGCGATGAGCGACACCAGGCCGGTGGAGGCCGCGCGCGACATCCGCGAGTACCTCGCCGCCGGGATCAACGTGGCGGGCACCGCGCCCACTCCGCTCATCAACCCCGCCGCGGGCGTCCCCGACAGCGCGCGCGCCAAGCTCGAGGCCGCGGCCCTGGAGGGCGGTGCCACCCTCTTCGTCACCGGCGTGGACCCGGGGTTCACCAACGATCTCCTGCCGCTCGCGATCACCGGCACCTGCCGCGAGGTGCGCCAGGTCCGCTGCACCGAGTTCTCCGACTACGCCACCTACGATTCCACCGAGTCGATGGTCGACGTCATGGGTTTCGGCACCCCGCTCGACCAGACCCCGCTGCTGTTCCTGCCCGGGGTGTTGACGGCGGGGTGGGGGGCGTCGATCCACCTGCTCGCCGCCGGGTTGGGCGTGGAGGTGGACGAGATCACCGAACACGTCGAGCGCGAACCCGCCCCGGAGACCTACGAGGTCGCGGCCTGCACCATCGCCGAGGGCACCCAGGCGGGGTTCCGCTTCCAGATCACCGGCATGGTGGCGGGCGAGCCCGTCATCGTGGTCGAACACGTCACCCGGACCCGGGACGACCTGCGGCCGGACTGGCCGTACGCGGTCCAGGAGGGGCACTCGTACCGCGTCGAGGTGATCGGCGAGCCGTCGTACGTCCTCGACCTGGCCGCGCAGAGCGCGGACGGCGACCACAACTACTCGGCGATCCTCGCCGGGGTCGGCAGGGTGGTCAACGCCGTACCCGCCGTCGTGGCCGCGGCGCCGGGGTTGACCACGACGCTGGATCTGCCGCTCACCGGCGCGCCGGGCATCGTCGGTACGCGCTGACGCGTCGACCGGCGTCGTCACCACAGCTGTTCACGAGTAGAGGGAGTCGTCATGGGTCGGGTCGAGGGCAAGGTCGCCATCATCACGGGTGCCGCACGGGGGATGGGCGAGGCCGACGCGCGCCGCCTCGTCGCGGAGGGCGCGAAGGTCGTGCTCACCGATGTGCTGGACGATCAGGGCGAGGCCGTGGCGGCCGAGCTGGGGGAGGGCGCGCGCTACCGCCATCTCGACGTGTCCGATGCGGAGCAGTGGAAGGCCGTCGTCGAGGAGACGGTCGCCGACTGGGGTGGGGTCGACGTGTTGGTCAACAACGCGGGGATCGCCAACGGGGCCGAGCTGCACAGGTTCCGGCACGACAAGTGGCAGCAGATCCTGGACGTGAACCTCACGGGGACCTTCTACGGATGTCAAGCCGTCACCGAGACGATGATCGCCGCCGGTGGGGGGTCGATCATCAACGTCTCGTCGATCGAGGGAATGCGCGGTACGCCGTGGGCTCACGGGTACGTGGCCGCCAAGTGGGCCGTCCGTGGGCTCACCAAATCGGTCGCGCTCGAGCTCGCCCCGCACGGCATCCGCTGCAACTCGCTGCACCCGGGCCTCGTGCGCACCCCGATCACCGAGGGGATCCCGGACGATATGATCCCGATCCCCCTCGGCCGGCTGGGCACCGTCGAGGACGTAGCTAACTTCGTGCTGTTCCTGGCCTCGGACGAGTCCTCCTACGCCACCGCCACCGAGTTCGTGGTGGACGGCGGGACCATCAACGGGATCCCGCACAAGCAGCTGTAGAGCCACCGCGACCGCGGCCGCCTACTTCTGCCGCGGCACGCGGCCCATCAGGTAGAACTCCGGGTTCGGCCGCATGTCGGTGGCGTTGGCCACCCGGTTGCTCAACCCGAACAGGCCGGTGATCGCCGCGATGTCCCACGCGTCCTCGTCGTCCAGGCCGTGCTCGTGCAGCGCGGCGAAGTCCGCGTCGACCAGCTCGTCGGACCGCAGGTTGACCTTGGTGGCGAAGTCGCAGATGGCGCGCTCCCGCGGGGTCAGTTCGGCTTTGTGATGGCTCACGGCCAGCTGGTCGGAGAGGTAGGGGTCCCTCTTGACGATCCGCAGGATCGCACCGTGCGCGACCACGCAGAACTGGCAGTTGTTCTGACCGGAGATGGTCACGATGATCATCTCCTTGTCCGCCTTGGACATGTTCGAGCCCTCGCGGTCCATCACCGCGTCGTGGTAGGCGAAGAACGCCCGCCACTCCGCCGGGCGGCGACCGAACATCAGGAACACCTCGGGGACGAACCCGGCCTTCTCCTGCTCGGCCAGGATGCGCTCGCGCAGGTCCTCGGGCAGATCGTCGAGCTCGGCGAGGGGATAGCGGTCCGACATGGAGGTCTCCGGGGCGTAGACGGGCGAGGGGTCGCCTCAGCGTAGGTCGCGCGTGGGGACGCCGGAGGTGTTCGGCGGGCCCTCCCCCGTGCGGGTCACCCGGCCGCGCGGGTCGCCCGGCGCTCAGGACTCGCGGAGTCGGCCCCACACATGGACGTGGTCGATCTCCACCCATGCGTCCACGCGGGCGCGGTCGCGCACCGAGTACGGCTCGCCGGTGTAGTGCGTGCTCAGGGCGTCGATGCCGGACAGGTCCGGGTCGTCGGCGATCTCCACGACCCGTCCCTGGATGCTCGCGTGGGTGTACCAGTCCTCGGACGCGATGACGGACAGCGCCACCCGCGGGTCGCGGCGGAGGTGCTGCAGCCGCACCCGGCCGGCGTCGAGGTTGAGGTGGATCCGGTCGCCCTCGACCAGCCGGTACCAGGTGGGCACGGTGACCGGGGAGCCGTCCTTGCGCAGCGTCGCCATGACGGCCGGGTTGGGCGCGAGCAGGAGGGAGCGGGTGTCGTCGTCCAGGGGCGAGTCGGTCACGGTGGGGGTCCTTTCATCGGCGATACGGTCCGTCCCCCAGTGTGCGCCGCCGGGCCGCGACGGCGCGGAACCCCTGGCCATGCGCGCCATCGACCGAACGGTGGCTGCATACCGGGGAGGGTTTTACGGTGGAGTGTGTACCTGTTCCCCACGGAAACGGACACACATCATGCTCTTCGAGCGCATCTATGACTACGACCTGGCCCACGCCAGCTACTTCATCGGCTGCCAGAGCAGCAGTGAGGCGATCGTCGTGGACCCCAGCCGCGACCTCCGGCCCTACGTCGAGATGGCCGACCAGCACGGCATGACCATCGTCAAGGTCACCGAGACCCACATCCACGCCGACTACCTGTCCGGCACCCGCGAGCTGGCCGCCGCGACCGGCGCCACCACGTATCTCTCCGACGAGGGCGGCGAGGACTGGCGCTACGGCTTCGAGGGCGAGCGTCTCCGCGACGGCGACACCATCGAGCTAGGCAACGTCCGCCTCAAGGCCGTGCACACTCCCGGCCACACGCCCGAGCACCTGATGTTCCTCATCACCGACGGCGCGTTCGCCGACGAGCCCGGTTACGCGCTGACCGGCGATTTCGTGTTCTGTGGCGACCTCGGGCGACCGGACCTGCTCGACGAGACCGCCGGCGGCAGCGATTCGGGCGGCGAGGACACCCGCTACGAGAGCGCCACGCAGCTCTTCGCCAGCCTCCGCGAGCGCTTCCTCACCCTGCCCGACCACGTCCAGGTGTTCCCGGCCCACGGCGCAGGGTCGGCCTGCGGCAAGTCCCTGGGGGCGCTGCCGTCCAGCTCGGTGGGATACGAGCGGAAGTTCGCGTGGTGGCCGAAGTACGTGGAGAACGACGACGAGGAGGGCTTCATCTCCGAACTCCTCGACGGCCAGCCCGACGCGCCGGCGTACTTCGGGCGGATGAAGCGCGAGAACCGGGACGGCCCCTCCGTGCTCGGCCATCCGTTGCCGGAGCTGCAGGAGTTGCCAGCGGAGGAGGTGGCCTCCGGCATCGACTCCGGTGACCTCGTCGTCGTCGACCCCCGACCCGCCGACGACGTCCACGACGGCACCGTCGACCGCGCCATCAACCTCCCGGCCGGTCAGGCCGGCACCTACGCCGGCTGGGCCATCGACCCGGAGTCCGACACCCGCGGCCTGGTCTTCCTCGCCGAGGACGCCGAGGCGGCCGACGAGCTGCGGCGCCACGTCATCCGCGTGGGCGTCGACTCCACGCGCGGGTACGTCACCTCCACCGACGGACTGCCCACGTTCCGCCCGGAGACCGTGGACCCGGAGGACCTGGAGGCCCACGAGCACACCATGGTGCTCGACGTCCGCGCCACCTCCGAGTACTCCGACGGCCACGTCCCCGGCGCCACCCAGCTGCACGGCGGCCAGGTGATGTGGGAGCGCGACGAGCTGCCCGACCCGGGCAGGATCGTCACCTACTGCCAGTCGGGTGCCCGCAGCTCGGTCGTGGCCAGTGCGCTGCGCAGCGTCGGGTACGACGTCACCGAACTCGAGGGCAGCTATTCCGCCTGGGAGGAGGCCGGACTGCCCACCGAGTGACCGGCCGGCCGCGGGTCCGTACTCGGCCGCAGGTCCGAGCTCGGCCGCGGCCCCACGGCCTCGCCCGCGGGAAGGAACCGTCCCGCCGAGAACTGTCGGCCGTACCCCTCGGCGAACTCGCCGTCGGACCACACCACGTGGCCGCTGATGATCGTGGCGGCCACCGCGCGGTCGTTGCGGTTGACCATGCGGTGGATGCCGCCGAGCTCCGGCAACGCCTCCTCGTGGTAGTCCAGCGACTCGCCGTCGAGGCCGGCCGGGTCGATCACCACCACGTCGGCTCGACGCCCGGGTGCGATCCGCCCGGCGTCGAGCCGGTAGAAGTCGGCGAGTTCTCCGGTGAGCTTGAACACGGCCTCCTCGACGGACAGGAACGGGGTACCCCGACGATCCGCCTCGTGCACGCGCTCGAGCAGGCGGACGCCGAAGTTGTAGAAGGCCATGTTGCGCAGGTGCGCCCCGGCGTCGGAGAAGCCGATGGTGATCCCCGGGGTCCGCGCGAGCCGGTTGGCGACCTCCTCGCGCGCGTTGGCGATGGTGGTGGTCCACCGCAGGTCGGCGCCGTGCTCCACGACCAGGTCGAGGAAGCAGTCAGCGGGGTGCAGTGACCGTGCGCGGGCGACGTCGCCGACGGTCCTGCCGACCAGCGACTCGTCGGGGCAGGCCACGATCAGGGCGTCGTCGAAGTCGCGGTGCCACACCCGTGGGCTGAACCGCTTCTCGAAGTCCCGCCGGAACCAGCGCCGGTAGCCCTCCTTCTCGAGCAGATCGGTGCGGGCCATCTCGTCCTTGAGGTGTAGCGCCTCGCGTCCGGAGCCGAACTCCTCGAAGACCACCAGGTCGATCCCGTCGGCCCACACCTTGAAGGTGGTGGGCAGGTGCTGCCACACGAACCTGCCCCTTCCGAGAGTGTTGGCCACCCATGCCAGCGGCCGGAAGATGCGGTTGACCCACGGCTCGGCCAGGGTGTCCGCGGCGGCGAGGAGTGAGACCCGCAGCGGCTTGCGGAAGAGTCCCGTGCTGGTGGCCACGTAGAAGGCCACGTCGACCTTGGTGTTGAGGTTCGGCACGCCCTGCAGGACCCGGTCGCGCCGGCGGAGGATCCGGCTGAGGCGCCGGAACTCCTTCCACGAGGCGTGTGTGGAGGGCAGGGTCCGCGAGCGGTAGCGGTCGCCGTCCATCTTGTCCCACGGGTTGGTCATGGTGGAGACCCCGAGGAAACCCTGGTCGAGGGCCTCGTCCACCCGCCGTTCGATCTCGCGCAACTCCTCCCGACCGGGGGAGTGCTCCGGGTCGGTCGCCCGGCCCAGGCCCATCACGGAGGCGCGGACGTCGGAGTGGCCGAGGAAGCTCGCCACGTTGGGCCCCAGCGGCAGGGCCTCGACCGCGCGCCGCCATGCCGCCGGGTCGGACCAGGACTTCGTGCGCTCGAGTGCCTCGAGGACGGCGTCCCGGGGCAGGGCCTCGACGCGGCTGAACAGGTCGGCCACGTCGACGGTGTCCGAGTAGACCCCGGACAGGGAGCAGTTGCCCACGAGCACGGTGGTCACCCCGTGCCGCACCGACTCGCCGAGCCCGGGGGAGACCAGCAGTTCGACGTCGTAGTGGGTGTGGGTGTCGACGAATCCGGGCATCACCCATCTGCCGCCGGCCTCGATGACGCGGGTGCCGGGCGAGATCGGGAGCGGGGTGGGGCTCACCGCCGCGACGACGCCGGATCGGATCCCGACGTCGGACCGGACGCCCGGCGCGCCGGTTCCGTCGTAGACGGTCCCGCCGCGGATCACGATGTCGAAGTCGGCGCCGCCCGGGCTGGCGTGATCAGTGGTGTCCACGAGGCACTCCCGGTTTTGTGACACAAAACACATACTTCACCAGGCTACCCGGACGCTGGTCCAAGTCCAGACCTCGTCGCGAATTCCCCTGCGCCGCCCGGCCGCCGTGGGGCACCGGCGAGAGGCCGCCGCCCCGGAGTGCCCGTGTCGTCGCGTGGTCACACCCGCTCACGTTTCCCGAGGTGGCGTTCCCGCTCAGGTGCCGTTTGCGACCACTCGCCGGAGGGCGCCCTGGAGCACCGGCGGCACGGCGCCGCCGCGCGGTATCGGCCGA
>NZ_JAALED010000116.1:0-4433 GCF_014145155.1 Dietzia sp. B19
CCGCCGCCGGAGTCCAGGTGGGAGTCCATCGGCCAGGCCCGGGGGTGGACGACGACGACGTCGCGGCCCGACCGCGCCAGTGCGCAGGCCACCTCGAGACCGATGAAGCCGCCGCCCACCAGGGCGACCCGACCGGGGTGTTCCTCGAGGTGGGCGGTGAGTCCCCGGCAGTCCGAGGCGTCGCGGAGCGGGAACACTCCCGCGGCGAGCGCCCCGTCCGGTCCACGGACCCCGTCGATCGGCGGGATGGTGGCCTCGGAGCCGGTCGCCAGCACCAGGTGGTCGTAGGGGACGCGCTCGCCGTCGGCGAGCTCGACCTCCCGGGCCACCCGGTCTATCCCCTGCACCGAGGCGGACGTGCGCATCTCGATGTGGTTGCGGTCCCACCACCCGGTGGGCTTGAGCCGGGTGGCTCCCGGGTCCCCCATCCCCCCGGCCACCACGTGCGAGAGCATGATCCGGTTGTACGGCGCCTCGGGTTCGGCGCCGAGGACGGTCACCGACATCGTCTCGGGATCCGGTTCGGCGCGCCGCAGCTCCTCGGCGAGCCGGGCACCGGACATCCCCGCCCCCACCACCACCACCCGCATCACGCGGCCTCCAACCGGACCGCGCACGCCTTGAACTGCGGCATGCGGCTGTAGGGGTCGAGTTCGGGCAGGGTCACCAGGTTCGCGCGGGCGGCCCCGGAGTAGTGGAACGGCAGGAACAGGGTGTCGGTCCGCATGTCCTCGTCGCACCGCACGAGCGCTTCGACCGCCCCGCGGCGGGACACCACCCGGGCGCGTCCGCCGTCGTCGAGCCCCACGGCCCGCGCGACGACCGGGTGCACCTGGACCCACATCTCGGGGTCGGCCGAGAGCAGCTCCGGCACCCGCCGCGTCTGGGCACCGGACTGGTAGTGCGAGAGCACGCGTCCGGTGGTGCCCAGCAGCGGGTAGTCCGCGCAGGTGTCCTCCGCGGGTGGGTCCACGGCGGCCACGGCGAAGCGGGCCCGGCCGTCCTCGGTGGCGAAACGGTCGAGGAACATGCGAGGTGTCCCGGCCGGGGTGTCGGCGCCGCACGGCCAGAACAGTGCCTCTCCGGCGTCGAGGCGGTCCCAGTCCATGGCCGAGTAGTCCGCCTTGCCCCCGGCGGAGGCGCGCGCCAACTCGTCGAACACCACCCGCGGGTCGGTCGGGAACCGATCAGGCCGCCGCCCGAGTCGGCGTGCGAGCTCGTTCCAGATCCACAGTTCGTCGCGGGCGCCCTCCGGCGGGGTGACCGAGCGGCGTCGACGCAGCACCCGGCCCTCGAGGTTGGTCAGCGTGCCCTCCTCCTCGGCCCACTGCGGGACCGGGAGGACGACGTCGGCGAGTTCGGCGGTCTCGGAGAGGACGAAGTCGGCCACCACGAGGGTGTCCAGCGATCGGAGCCGGGACGTGACCCGGTCGGCGTCGGGCGCGGAGACCACGGGGTTCGAGGCGTGGAGCAGCATCGCCGTGGGACCACCGGGCTGCCCGAGCGCGTCCAGGAGCTCGAAGGCCGAGAGCCCGGGCCCGGGGATCTCCTCGGGCTCCACGCCCCAGACCGCGGCGACGTGCGCGCGGGCGGCCGGATCGGTGATCATCCGGTAGCCGGGGAGTTGATCGGCCTTCTGCCCGTGCTCCCGGCCTCCCTGCCCGTTCCCCTGGCCGGTGAGGGTGCCGTAGCCCGTGCCGGTCCGGCCCGGCAGGCCCAGTGCCAGCGCGAGGGCGATCACGGCTCCGACGGTGTCGGTCCCCCGTGAGTGTTGTTCGGCACCGCGGGCGGTGAGGACGTAGGCTCCGGTGCCCGCGTCACGAGAGCCCGCCAGCAGTTCCACCGTGCGTTCGAGTTGGTCGGCCGAGACACCGGTGACGCGTTCGGTGCGCTCGGGCATCCAGTCCGCCGCGATCGCCCACGCGTCCTCGAAACCCGACGTCCGGGCGGAGACGTACTCGGTGTCCAGGTGTCCGCCCACCACGGCGACGTGCAGGAGCCCCAGGGCCAGCGCCGCATCCGTGCCGGGCCGCAGCCTCAGATGGATCCCACCGCCGTCGACGGCCCGGTGCGCGGTCGCGCTGAGGCGCGGGTCCGCCACCACCATGCCGCCGGCCGCCGCGGCCGTGTCGAGGTGCTGGACGAACGGGGGCATGGTGTCGGCGGGGTTGGCACCGATGAGCAGCACCGCCCGGGCGTCGTCGAGGTCGGTCACGGGGAACGGCAACCCCCGGTCCAGCCCGAAACTCCGGTTCGCCCCGGCCGCCGCACTCGACATGCACCAGCGGCCGTTGTAGTCCACGAGTCTGCTCCCCAGCGCGAGGCGGGTGAACTTGCCCAGTGTGTAGGCCTTCTCGTTGGTCAGGCCACCCCCGCCGAAGACCGCCACGGCGTCGGGGCCTCCCGAGGCCTGCGCCCGCCGGATGCCGTCGGTGACCCGGGTCAACGCGGTGTCCCAGTCGGTCGGCCGCAGGTGCCCGTCCACCCGGATCAGCGGCGTGGTGAGCCGATCCGGGTGGTCGAGCAACCCTGCCGACGTCCACCCCTTCCGGCACAACCCGCCCCTGTTGGTGGGGAACTGCTCCGGGGTGATCGTCGCCGGTCCGTCACCGGCGGACGGCGTCACCGACATCGCGCACTGGAGTGCGCAGTACGGGCAGTGGGTGTGTGTCGGCGGGCCGGTCGTCGTCAACGCGTGCACCATGTGTCCTCTTCGTCTCGATCGTCGACCGAGGCCGGTCAGGCCTCGGCGCCCACGGGGACCCGGGGCTCGGTGGGTGCCGCGGCGACCGCGTCGACCCCGGCGGAGGCCCGCATGTAGACGACGCGCGTGACGATCGCCGCCACCACGTAGAACACCATGAACACGAGGAACGCCGACGTGGCCGCACCGGAAGACTGGTAGGAGGTGCGCAGGGTCATGTTGATGAGGAAGCCGCCGAAGGCCCCGACCGCGCCGGCGACCCCGATGAGCGCCCCGGCGTGGGCCCGCGACCAGGACGTCCGAGCGGCCTCGTCCAGTCCGAGTGTGTGGCTGCGCGCCTCGAAGACCGACGGGATCATCTTGTACACCGAGGCGTTGCCCACCCCGGTGAGCCCGAAGAGCGTGAGGAAGGCGGCGAAGAACAGGACGAGGGCGCCACCGGCGAGCCGGCCGTCGTTCGACGCCTGGATGTTCGAGGTCACCACGAGCGCGACGGTGGTGACCGCCATCCCGCAGAAGGTCACGAAGGTCACCCGGGCTCCCCCGAAACGGTCGGAGATCCGTCCACCGGCCATGCGGGTGAGTGAGCCCAGCAGTGGTCCGAGGAAGGTGATCTGTGCCGCGTGCAGGGCCGCCTGGGCCGGCTCCTGGCCGTTGCCGGTGAAGGTCATGGTGAGCATCTGACCGAACGCGAAGGCGAATCCGATGAAGGATCCGAAGGTGCCGATGTACAGCAGCGACAACACCCATCCGTCCTTGTCGCGGGCCATGTCCTTCATGCTCTGCACATCCACCGTCTGGTGCGCGAGGTTGTCCATCTTCAGCGCGGCGCCGATCCCCGCGACGACGAGCAGGACGATGTAGACGCCGATCACCCAGTGCGGTGACCGGTTGCCGGCCAGTGCGATCACGATGAGCCCCACGACCTGGATCGTGGCCACGCCCAGGTTGCCCCCACCCGCGTTGAGGCCGAGGGCCCAGCCCTTCTCCCGCTGGGGGAAGAAGGCGTTGATGTTGGTCATGGACGACGCGAAGTTGGCGCCGCCGAGTCCGGCGATCGCGCCCACGACGAGGTACATCCAGAGCGGTTGGCCCGGGTTCGCCATGATCCACAGCATCCCGACCGCGGGGATGAGCAGGACGAAGGCCGAGAACATGGTCCAGTTGCGTCCGCCGAAGGTGGCGGTCGCGAGCGTGTACGGGATGCGCAGGAAGGCGCCGGTCAGCGTGACCACCGCGGAGACGAGGAACTTGTCGGGTGCGTCCAGTCCGTAGACGTCCTGGGGCATGAACAACACCATGACGGCGAACAGGGTCCACACGGAGAACCCGACGTGCTCGGCGAAGACCGACCAGTAGAGGTTGCGCATGGCGGTCTTCCTGCCGCCCGACTTCCACTGCGCGTCGTCCTCCGGATCCCAGTTCTCTATGACATGTGAGCGCGACATGAGGTCGACCCCCTCTCTCTCGTGAAGTGGACACCCCCTCGGTGTCCTTGCGAACTGACCGTATGCACGCCCTGTTTCCCCGGCGCTACCCGGTATGACGTGATGGTCACGGTGTCCTCACGCCGGACGCAACCCGCCGTGAGGGGTCTGCCACCGTGGTGGACTGGGGTCATGTCACCCCGGTTCACACCCCGCGCCCTCGGCGCCGTCGTCACCGCCGCCGCCCTCGCCACGGGCCTCGCGCCCGCGGCATCCGCCCAGCCCACCGAGGCGTGGCGGGA
>NZ_JAALED010000117.1:0-1026 GCF_014145155.1 Dietzia sp. B19
GGGGCGCGGCGGCCGGCGTGGCGGCCTGGGGCTCCTCGACGCGGCCGGCACCCGAACCGCTCGCGGAGTCACCGGGGGCCTTGTCGGACTTCTCCGCCGCCTTGCGGGCCTTCTCGAGGTCCTTGTTCAGCTCCTCGACACGCTGACGGAGGTCGTCGTTGTCCTCCACGAGCTTTCCGAGCTCCTCCTCGACCAGGTCGAGAAACTGGTCGACCTCGTCCTCGTTGTAGCCCCGCTTACCGATCGGCGGCTTTGAGAACGCGACGTTGTGCACATCGGCTGGAGTCAAGCGCATGGGATACCCCTCGTGGTCGTCTCGGGTGCCGGCCCGGCGTTCTCGAACCGGACCCACGACATCATTACTACCTTAACGCGTGCCAATCTAGTCACATTCGGCCCGCGCGTCACCTGCGGCCCGCCGCGGGCGTCACCCACGGCCGGCAGCCCGGCTCACGCGACGCTGGTCATGAGGATCCGCAGGATCAGCTGGATCACGATGATGATCACGAAGAGGACGAGGACCGACAGGTCCAGCGAGACCTGGCCGAGCCGCACGGGCTTGATGACCTTGCGCAGCGCCTTGACCGGCGGGTCGGTGATGGTGAACAGCCACTCGAGGATCACCGCCAGGAAGCCACGGGGATTCCAGCCGCGGGAGAAGGAGGCGATCATCTCCACGACGATCCTGGCGAGCAGCAGGTACCAGAAGACCTGGGTGATGATGTAAAGGACCAGCAGGATTTCACGCACGACATAACCCTACTGGCAGTGGCCGGCGCCGCGCCGCCGGCACCCGGTCAGGCGGGGTGGGCACCCGGGGGTCAGCGACGGAACGCGCCGTTGACGGCGTCGCGGACCTCGGCCTCGGTGAGGTCCATCCCGGCGGGCTGCAGGAGGAAGGTGCGCTCGCGGTCGGTGACCTTCTCCATGCGGCCGTCGAGTCCGAAGACCAGGCCGGCGGCGAAGTCGACCATCCGGCGGGCGTCGCCGGAGGCCATGGTGGACAGATCGAGCACCACGGCGCGT
>NZ_JAALED010000118.1:0-1601 GCF_014145155.1 Dietzia sp. B19
TCCCCGCCGCCACGGCGGCCGCGGGCGCGCCGCTGCGCGCCTGGCAGCGGACCGCGCTGCGCAAGTACCTCATGGCTCGGCCGAAGGACTTCCTCGCCGTGGCCACCCCCGGCGCCGGTAAGACGACGTTCGGTCTGCGCGTGGCCACCGAACTCCTGACCGACCGGACGGTCGACGCCATCACCGTGGTGGCCCCCACCGAGCACCTCAAGTTCCAGTGGGCCGAGGCCGCCGCGAGGGCCGGTATCGCGCTCGATCCCGAGTACTCCAACTCCTCCGGCGCTCTCGCGCCGGAATACCACGGCGTGGTGGTCACCTACGCCCAGGTGGCCTCCCACCCGTTCAAGCACCGCGAACGGACCGCATCCCGCCGTACGCTGGTGATCCTCGACGAGATCCACCACGGTGGCGACGCCAAGAGCTGGGGAGACGGCATCCGTGAGGCGTTCGACGACGCCGAGCGTCGCCTGTCCCTGACCGGCACACCGTTCCGCTCCGACGACAGTCCGATCCCGTTCGTCACCTACGAACCCGACGGCCAGGGCCATCAACGGTCCAGGGCCGACCACTCCTACGGGTACGCCGACGCCCTGGCCGACGGCGTCGTGCGACCCGTCGTCTTCCTCGCCTATTCCGGCGAGGCGCGCTGGCGGACCAACGCCGGTGAGGAGTTCTCCGCCCGGCTCGGCGAACCACTCAGCGCGGACCAGAACTCGCGCGCCTGGCGGGTGGCGCTGGACCCCCACGGCGACTGGATGCCGGCGGTCCTCCAGGCGGCACACACCAGGCTCCGGCAGATCCGCGCGGGTGGGGTGCCCGACGCCGGCGGGCTGGTGATCGCCACCGACCAGGAACGCGCTCGCGAGTACGCGGCTCTGCTCACGGAGATCACCGGGCGGGCCCCCGTCGTCGTCCTGTCCGACGACCCCACCGCCTCGAGCCGGATCGGCACGTTCTCCGCCTCGACGGACGAGTGGATGGTCGCGGTCCGCATGGTCTCGGAGGGTGTGGACGTGCCGCGCCTGAGCGTGGGGGTGTACGCCACCAGCGCCTCGACCCCCCTGTACTTCGCCCAGGCCATCGGCCGGTTCGTCCGGTCCCGCAGGCCGGGGGAGACCGCGTCGGTGTTCCTGCCGTCGGTCCCGGTCCTGTTGCAGCTCGCTTCCCAGATGGAGGCCCAGCGGGATCACGTCCTGGGCAAGCCCCACCGCGAGGACGGGCTCGAGGACGAGTTGCTGGCGCAGGCCAACCAGCAACACGACGAGCCCGACGCGGACGACGAGGACAAGGGGTACATCTCCCTCGGTGCGGACGCCGAACTCGATCAGATCGTCTACGAGGGGTCCTCCTACGGCACGGCCACGTTCGCGGGGAGCGAGGAGGAGGCCGACTACATCGGTCTCCCCGGTCTGCTCGGGGCGGACGACGTCAAGGCCCTCCTGCGCCAGCGGGAGAAGGAGCAGATCAGGCGGTCGTCCGGTGAGGGGTCCTCCGCGCCCGGGGCCGTGGCGGTGGTGGGCGTGGGGACGGACCCGACCATCTCCGGCACCACCCTCCCGGGCAACGCCGGCGGTCCGGGGGCGAACGCGGGTGCGGCTGGA
>NZ_JAALED010000118.1:1657-8053 GCF_014145155.1 Dietzia sp. B19
TAAGGATCTGAGGCGCCAACTCAACACGCTGGTGTCCGTGTACTCGGGCCGTCTGGGCAAGTCCCACGGAGCGATCCACACGCAGCTGCGTAACTCCTGTGGTGGTCCTCCGGTGCCCATGGCCTCGGCCGACCAGATCCGGGAACGCATCTCGCTGCTGCGTAGCTGGTAGGGGCAGCTGGAAGGGGACGCTGGAAGGGGCTCAGAACCACGCCTCGCCGTCCCTGTCGGATGAGCATGCGAACGAGCCCGGGCCCCGTCGACATCTTCGGGGCCCGGGCTCGTCCGGGGTACCGGACCGGCGGGAGATCAGTCCAGGTAGTCGCGCAGCACCTGGGACCGCGACGGGTGGCGCAGCTTGGACATGGTCTTGGACTCGATCTGGCGGATCCGCTCGCGCGTGACCCCGTAGACCTGGCCGATCTCGTCCAGCGTGCGGGGCAGTCCGTCGGTGAGGCCGAAGCGCAGCCGCACCACGCCCGCCTCGCGCTCGGACAGGGTGTCGAGCACCGAGCGGAGCTGGTCCTGGAGCAGCGTGAAGCTCACCGCGTCCACGGCCACCACGGCCTCGGAGTCCTCGATGAAGTCGCCGAGCTGCGAGTCGCCCTCGTCACCGATGGTCTGGTCGAGCGAGATGGGCTCCCGGGCGTACTGCTGGATCTCCAGCACCTTCTCCGGGGTGATGTCCATCTCCTTGGCCAGCTCCTCCGGGGTGGGCTCGCGGCCCAGGTCCTGGAGCAACTCGCGCTGGATGCGCCCGAGCTTGTTGATGACCTCGACCATGTGCACCGGGATGCGGATGGTGCGGGCCTGGTCGGCCATGGCGCGGGTGATGGCCTGGCGGATCCACCAGGTCGCGTAGGTCGAGAACTTGTAGCCCTTGGTGTAGTCGAACTTCTCGACGGCGCGGATCAGACCCAGGTTGCCCTCCTGGATGAGGTCCAGGAACGCCATCCCCCGGCCCGTGTAGCGCTTGGCCAGGGACACGACCAACCGGAGGTTCGCCTCGAGCAGGTGGTTCTTGGCGCGGACGCCGTCCCGCTCGATCCACTTGTAGTCGCGGCGCTGGGCGGTGGTGAGCTTCTCGCCACGCTCGACGACCTGGGCCATGAACCAGGTGGCGTAGAGGCCGGCCTCGATACGCTTGGCCAGCTCGACCTCCTCCTCGGCGTTGAGAAGGGCGACCTTGCCGATCTGCTTGAGGTACGCGCGGACCGAGTCGGCCGAGGCGGTGAGCTCGGCGTCCTTGCGGGCCTGCCGCAGGGCCTCGGACTCGTCCTCGTCCCAGACGAAGTCACCCGACGCCTTGTCCTTGGCGGTCGGACCCTCCTTGGTCTCCTCGTCGGCCTCCGCGTCATCGACGTCGACGACATCGACCTCGACGTCCTCGAGTTCGGCGGTGTCCGGCTCGACCTCGAGTGCCTCGACCGGTGCGTCGTCGATCGGAGCGGTGTCCGTGAGCGCGGGATCGCCCGCGGCGGCGGTCTTCTTGGCCGCGGTCTTCTTGGCCGGGGCCGACTTCTTGGCCGCCGTCTTCTTGGCGGGCGCGGCCTTCTTCGCTGGTGTCCTGCTCGCCGCGGTCTTCTTGGCGGGGGCCTCGCCCGTGACCTCGGTGTCCGACGGATCGCCGCTCATCGCGGAATCCGAACTGGTGGTCTTCGTGGCTGCCACAAACGCCCCTTCACAACCGGTGAATCGATGGGAAACGGGGATCGATGCCGCATCGTATGCCGACACTCGAGCCGTCCGCCTTGCGGTACCGGGCCCGTCCCCGGCCGGTAGGTGATCCCGGCCTGCGCCATTGTAACGAGGAACCAGCCCGGAGGTCGCATCAGGCGCTGTTGACGAGGGGTCAGTAGCTGCCCGGGGACAGTGTCGACCCCAGATCGACCAGGCCGTCGTGCGCCGCCGAGTACAGCGCCGCCCCGATGATCCCGGCATCGCCACGTCTGATGGCCGCACGAACCGGGGTGCGGTTCTCCAGGAGCGGGAACCACTCCTCGGCGGCCTCGCTGATCCCGCCCCCCAGGACGAATGCGCGGGGCCAGAGCAGGTCCTCGAGGCATCGCAGGACGTTGGACACGTGGGGCGCCCATTCCTCGTAGGTCAGTCCGTCCCGTGCACGTACCGATGCGGAGGCCAGGTGCTCGGCCTCGTCGAAACCCCGGCCGGCGATGTCCTCCACCATGAGGTGTCCGAACTCCGTGTTGGGGACGAGATGGCCGTCCAGCAGCAGTGCCGATCCGATCCCCGTGCCGAAGGTCAGCAGGACCACCAGGCCGTCCACCCCCTCACCGGCGCCGTAGTGCACCTCGGTGACACCCGCCGCGTCGGCGTCGTTGAGCATGACCACCGAGCGTCCGGGGAGGTGCCTGTCGAACAGGGCGACCACGTCGCAGCCGACCCAGGAGCCGTCGATGTTGTGGGCGATCCTCGCGACGCCGTCGTGGATGACGCTGGGGAGAGCCACCCCCACCGGGCCGTCCCATCCGAGTTCGTCGACCATCGCGCGGATGACCCCGGCGACCGCGTCCGGGGTCGCCGGCTGCGGGGTGGGACGTGTCGACCGGGGGCCGAGGAGTTCCCCGGTGCCGAGGTCGACCAGCCCCGCCTTGATCCCTGTGCCGCCGACGTCCACCCCCAGGCCGGTGGAGGAGGCCGGCGCCTGGGTGCTCTCGGCAGGTGTGGGGGTGGGCATCTCGGGCTCCCGGGTGACGGGCCGTGAGGGTCACGGCTGCGGTTGGAGTCCACCGGACCGACGGGGCACGATGGGGGCGACGAGCGCCCGTTCGTCAGCGTATCTGTCCGGTACCACCGTGGGCCGGTCCAATCGGGGACGACGACGAGGGGAGCCGACATGTCGGAGGAGACGGACGGAGGGGTCGCGCGATCAACCCACGCGGACACCGTCGACGAATTGAGGCGGTTCGCGGGTCGGCTCGCGGTCTCGGGCGGTGACGTGGCCCGGCGGATGGTGGAGCAGTTCGGCTCCACCGGGCTCGACGCGCGTGCCAAGAGCTCTGCGACCGACCCGGTGACCGTCATCGACACCACCGTGGAGGAGCACCTCCGTTCGCAGGTGGTCTCCGCCCGGCCCGGCGACCGCGTCCTGGGGGAGGAGGGTGGCGAGGAGGCGACCGCCCCGGGACGGGGGGTCGTGCGGTGGGTGGTGGATCCGGTCGACGGAACCGTCAACCTCCTCTACGGGATCCCCTTCACCGCCGTCTCGGTGGCGGCGGAGGTCGACGGGGTGGTCCTCGCGGGTGCGGTGCACAACATCGTCACCGGCGAGACCTGGACCGCGGGGCTCGGCCGCGGGTCGAGCCTCCGGTCCGCCACGGGCACGCTCACCGAACTGACGGCGTCGGCGTGTGACGACCTGTCGATGGCGCTCGTGGGAACCGGGTTCTCCTACGACTCCGACGTCCGCGCGGAACAGGGGCGGGTGGTCGCGGAGCTCCTCCCGCGGATCCGTGACATCAGACGGTGCGGGTCCGCGGCCCTGGACCTGTGCATGGTGGCCACCGGCCGGATCGACGCCTACTACGAGCGCTGCCTCAAGCCGTGGGATCACGCGGCCGGGGCCCTGATCGCCGCCGAGGCCGGCGCGGTGGTGAGGGTCTCCCACGACGACGAGGTCCCCACTGCCGCCGCCGCACCCGGTGTGGCGGGGGAGTTCCTGTCCGCGATCGAGGCGCTCGGGGGCGCGGTCAGCAGTTGACGGCTCGCGCCGCGTCCAGCTCGGCGGAGATTGGTTGACGTCCCACCTTGAGCTCGTCGAGCGCCCCCACGCTCTCCGCCGAGTCCGACAGTCGCGAGAAGATCGTCCCCAGCACCAGGTCGACGGACTCGTCCGCCCGCCCGTCGGACACCAGCTGCATGCACGGCGCGGCGAGGGACAGTGACCTCGCGCTCGCCTCCCCGGCCTCGCCGTAGCGGATCTGCCCGTGGCACTCGAGGTCCTGGGCGTAGATCGGGTCGTTGCCGGTGGCGTCGGCTCCCGCCGGCTGGAATCCGCGTTCGGCGAGTTGGGCGGCGACCGCACCCGCCTGACCGCTCTGGCCGTTGGCGTTGAGCACCCGGACCCGCGTGTCCGCCAACAGGGCCGGCTCGACCGAGTCGAGTGCGCCGGCGGGCTGATCCCGCAGTCCGGCCTCCTCCGCCGCGGGCGTCACGGGGCAGGCGGCGGCCTGGGTCGCCGCATCGCTGCCCATGAGCGCGGAAGCCCACACCAGACCCCCGAGGACCAGCGTGGCCACCACGAACAGCACGTAGGGGCTGCGTAGTCGTCCCATCCCCCGAGTGGGGGTCGGACTGGGTGTCGCCTGGGCGCTGAGGTGGACGACCATGAGGGTCCTTCCTGCAGGTGTCACGGTGCGGGAGCCCTGTCCGGGTCCGCCTCACCACTGTAATCGTCGGGGAATCGGCGTCCCGGTGGGGACACGGTCCGGAAGCGCGGATGAAATCCCTGCTAGTTTCCGTTAATATGCGTGCGCCGGTCGGTCCACGATCGAACCGACCGCCCCTCGCCACCTGACCGCTAGAGAAGAGACACATGGCAACCGACTACGACGCACCCCGCCGGACCGAAGCTGACGAGCTGGCCGGTGATTCGCTGGAGGAACTCAAGGCCCGGAGGGCGGAGGGGGCTACCGGCGAGGTCGACGTGGACGAGACGGATACCGCCGAGTCCTACGAACTCCCGGGGGCGGATCTCTCCGGAGAGGAACTCACGGTCCGTGTGGTTCCCGAGCAGGACAATGAGTTCACCTGCGGAGACTGCTTCCTCGTCCATCACCGGAGCCGGTTCGCCGAGGAGAGGGACGGACTGCCGATCTGCGTGGACTGCGCGGGCTGATCGCTCAGCTGTAGTGGTTGTCCGGGAGGGCCGCCGCGAGTCTTTCCGGGTCACGGGTGCTGATCAGCCAGTAGGGCGTGGGGTCCAGCGGGTCGTCCAGGACGACGATCACCATGGTGGGGACATAACCGCGGTGGACGACGAACGCCTCCGGATCGAGTTGGCGCCCCATCGCGGCCTGCTTGGCGGTCGCGGGCACGACGGCGCTGCGCGAGATCGCCTCGAAGGGCAGACGCGCGCGGCCCGCGTACAGGGTCCCTCCGCCCTGACCGTCGGACTCGACCTCGATACGCTCGCGACCGACGGTGACGAAGAGCCACGCGAACAGGGCGGGCACGACCACGGTGAGCAGCCACAGCCACCACGGCGCGCCGAGTACCGAGGCCACGGCGGCCACGAGGACGGTGATGGCGGCGAGAAGCACCCACCACCATCCCGGTACCCGGAGTCGTTCCGAGTGAACAGGGCGCGGGACCCGGTCGGGCGACGGTCGGAGATCTTCTTCGGTCACGACATCAAGACTATCCATCACCCGGGCTCCACCCGGCAGGAGGGCGGCCAGCCATGAACCACCCCGACCACTCGTCCGGATCACGCGGACCGCTGCGGCTACGGAGGTTGGACCCCGGTCTTCCGGTGCCGTCCCGCGCCCACCCCTCCGACGCGGGCATCGATCTGTTCTCGGCCGAGAACTGCGCACTCGAACCCGGGCATCGTGCGCTGGTGGGCACAGGGGTGGCCGTCGCCATCCCGGAGGGGTACGCCGGGCTCGTCCACCCCAGATCCGGTCTCGCCGCACGGGCGGGACTGTCGATCGTCAACGCCCCGGGCACCATCGATGCCGGGTATCGCGGCGAGATCAAGGTCAACCTCGTCAACCTCGACCCGTCCGAACCGGTGCACATCGGACGAGGTGACCGGATCGCACAGTTGATCATCCAGAGAGTCGAACTCTGGGACGTGCAGGAGGTCGACGAGCTCGACCAGACCGACCGGGGAGAGCGGGGCCACGGCTCGACCGGAGGTCACCACCGCCTGACCTGACCGGCAGCACACCACGTTGGGTAGCGTCAAGAGGCACGGTCCCGACCGGGACCGGGTCGCACGCGGAGAGGATTCGACCATGTTCGGACGCAAGAAGTCGGTGACCGGGGACCGCGACGCCGCCACCCCCGGGGAACCCGCGGACTCCGCACCGTCCACGACCGGTCCGCATGACCGCCCGTCGGTCGGGGACGTGGCCCGGTACTACACCGACCTCGGGTACGGACACCTCGACCTCGGTTCCCTGGTGATCGGCGTCCCCAAGGGACGCGATCTGAACGTCGCGCTGGATCCCAACGGCCAGCCGGAGTTCCACGTGGTCACCACCGTGTCGCGGGTCATCCCGCGCGCCTTCGCCGCGCCGAAGTCCGCCGGGCAGTGGCGGACCATGGTGGCCGCCATGCGCGAGCAGCTCGAGGGGCAGGGCGCCGAGGTGACCGTCGAGGACGGTCCGTGGGGGCGCGAGCTCGTGGCCGCGATGCCGGGGGCGGTGT
>NZ_JAALED010000119.1:0-5762 GCF_014145155.1 Dietzia sp. B19
CGGCAACTCACCCCACCCGGGAGTGGCGACGAGGGCCCGGGTGCCGGCCCCGACGCCGGCAAGGGTGAGCAGCGTGTCGGCCGACCGCCGTTGGGCGTCCCCCAGGTCGTTGCGCCGGGGGGGCGACGCCGGGACCTCGAGGTGGACCACGTCGGTCCCGTCCTCCATCCGTGCACGGGTGCGTGCACCGGAGGCGAACACGGCGCCCGCCGTCGACATCGTCTCGTCGGTGTAGAGGGAGGTGAGCGCACCGGGAACGGAATCCTCGAGCTCCACCACCACCGGTCCCCCGCGCCGTCGCCCACCACCGGGGCTCCCGCGACCGTCGCGCCCATAGGCTCGTTCACCCGGGTGGGCGCAGTCGGAGTTCCCCGCGATCCACGGGCCGAGGGTTCCTATGGCCGCGCCGAGGTCGGTGGTCGTCCACTCACCGGCCATGTAGGACTCTCCCAGGCCGAGCACCCCGGCGGACGCGAGGCGCGCCCAGAAGCGCTCGGGCTCCCGCAGGACCACTCGGACGGGGGCGTCGTACTCGCCCGCCGCCGTCGAATCCGGGTAGTCGATCCTCAGACCGAGGTCCCTGGTCGACCTCCTCAGGGCCTGGGCGACCTCCCCCGCGGCCTGTCCGCCCATCCCGTCCGGCTCCGCGAGCGCGGGCCAACGATCGAGGTCGACGGTCTGCGGTTCGAGTCTGACCACCGGGTCCCTCCTCAGGGGTGTCGTCAGTGGGACGGTACCGCCGCACGTCGCCCGGGCGGGTCAGGCGCGACGGGGGGAGCGTTCACCGCGGCGAGCCCACTACGTGTGCACCGGCTACCGCATACCACTACCCTGGGGACTCGTTCCCGCGCGTGACCCGCCCGGGGACCCGATCGGCGAGCCCCGCGCTCACCACGACAGTCTCACCTTCACCAGGAGCCGCCATGACCGAGCCCGCACACGACCAGGTCACCGCCACCGCACCGGCCGGACGCCGGCACCGAGTCGTCATCATCGGGTCCGGCTTCGGCGGGCTCTTCGCGGCCCAGCAACTGAAGAAGGCGGATGTGGACGTGACCCTGGTCGCCAAGACCGGGCACCACCTCTTCCAGCCGCTTCTCTACCAGGTCGCGACCGGCATCCTCTCGGTGGGCGAGATCGCCCCGCCCACCCGGCTCATCCTGCGCGATCAGAAGAACGTCACCTGCATCCTCGGTGACGTCAACAAGATCGACGTGGCCGCCAAGACGGTCTACGCCTCGGCAGGTCACATCAAGTTCGACCTCGAGTACGACAGCCTCATCGTGGCCGCCGGCGCCAATCAGTCGTACTTCGGCAACGACCATTTCGAACGCTGGGCCCCCGGCATGAAGACCGTCGACGACGCCCTCGAACTGCGCAGCCGGATCCTCGGCTGCTTCGAGCAGGCGGAGGTCACCGAGGACGACGAGGAGCGCCGCCGCCTCCTCACGTTCATCATCGTGGGCGCGGGACCGACCGGTGTCGAGATGGCCGGGCAGGTCGCGGAGCTGGCCCAGCACACCCTGAAGAACACCTTCCGCCGTATCGATCCCGCCTCCGCCCGGGTGATCCTCCTGGACGCGGCCCCCGCCGTCCTCCCGCCGTTCGGCAACAAACTGGGCAACGCGGCTCGGGCCCGGCTCGAGAAGATGGGCGTCGAGATCCAGCTCAACGCCATGGTCACCGATGTGGACCAGCGCGGGATCGAGGTGAAGGACCCGGACGGTTCGGTCCGCCGGATCGACGCCACCTGCAAGATCTGGTCCGCGGGCGTCCAGGCCAGCACGCTCGGCAAGATGCTCGCCGACCAGACGGAGGCCGAGATCGATCGCGCGGGACGGGTCCTGGTGCAGAAGGATCTCTCGCTGCCCGGGCACCCCGAGATCTTCGTCGTCGGCGACATGATGAGTCTCGACAAGCTCCCCGGCGTCGCACAGGTCGCCATCCAGGGCGGCAAGTACGCCGCGAAGCAGATCATGGCCGAGGTCGAGAAGGGCAGGTCCCCCGCCGAGCGACCGCCGTTCAAGTACTTCGACAAGGGCTCCATGGCCACCGTGTCGCGTTACAGCGCGGTGGTGAAGGTGGGCAGGCTGGAGATCTCCGGCTTCATCGCCTGGGTGATGTGGCTCGTGGTGCACCTCGCGTACCTCATCGGGTTCAAGAACCGCCTGACCACCATGTTCTCCTGGGGAATGCACATGGGCGGTGACCACCGCTCCCAGCTGACCTCCACGCAACAGTGGGTCTACGGTCGACAGGCCATCGAGCGGGTGGCGGCCCATGAGAAGGCCCGCTCGGCGGAGGAGGCCCGCGACCGGGCCGTGGAGACCACGTCGATCGGCGACTGAGGAGCGACGACTCAGCCGGTTCGGCGAGTCGATCGGTTCCGGGACGAGCGCCCGGCGGGACATCCCGCCGGGCGCTCTCGCTGTTCTGCCCCGGTTGTCGCCGCGCGCCCCGGGCCGGACAGGGCTTCTCGCCCGGCGACCGGGCCTACTGGAGGTTCGCCAGCCGGACCTGACCCACGGCAGCGAGTCGCCCCTCGTCGTCGGTGATCTCGACACGCCACAGCTGCTGGCTGCGTCCCCGGTGCACGGGGGTACCGGTCGCCGTGAGCGTGCCTTCGGTGACGGCCCGCAGGAAGTCGGTCGAGTTGTTGACCCCGACCACCTTGCCCTCACCACCGAGCCACACCGCGCCCGCCACACTCGCGACCTCCTCGGCGATGGCACAGTAGACGCCGCCGTGGACGATCCCGTAGGGCTGGTGCAGGTGCGGCGCGATGTCGACCGAGACCACGACCCTGTCGGGAGTGATCTCCCGGTAGTCGATGCCGATCCCGCCGCCGAAACCGGTTCCGGACCGTCCCCGGATCAACTGGATGAACTCGTTCTCGACCGCGTCGGACATCGGACCTCTTCTCCCGGCCCGGGCTGTCCGGGCGATTCGGGTACCGACGCTACCGCGCCTCCGCGTCCGCGCAGCCGAGCCGTGCGGGGTCACGCGCGTCAGGTCAGGTCAGCCGGGCCCAGCGGGCCGGGCCGGGCCAGGCGGGATCAGCGGACCGAGCCGGGTCAGGCGGGATCAGCGGACCGAGCGCCAACCCCTGTCGCGCACCGGGATCGGTCCCGATCCGGGCGTTCGCGGAAGGGCGCTGCGCCTCCGTACCGCCAGACCTGAGTCGTGGAGCGCCTGCAGCACCAGCTGTCCGCGGCGGTATCCGGTCTCCGCACTCGTGTCGGCGAAGGTCGGGACGATCGTCGCGGCACCCAGCACGCACTCCCCGACCACCGACCACAGGGTGTCGACGCTGCAGTTGCTCACGCGGGAGAGATCGTCGAACACCGGACTCAGGGTCATGCGTGACCGGCAGGCGAGCCACTGCGCGAGGGCCTGCTCGCACGGCAGGACAACGGTCCCCGGCGATCCCGCGGACGGATCATCACAGAGCAGTCGCAAGGTGGTGTCCCGGACGCCCGCCCAGTCGAGCCCTCCCTCGATGTCGGTGCGGACCGCGAGGTTCTCCGCACCCGTGTCCCACACCCGGCCGATGGTGACGAAGCTCGCGACCGCCCGGCCGATCACCCCGTGGGCGAACGCGTCGGCGACGAGGTACGTCGAGAACCGGATGTCCCCGGACTCCGCGAAGTAGTTGCGGAACATCGTCTCGACACGTCCGCCGTCCACCGCACGCTCCAGCGGAACCCACCGGCGGCGGGACTGGGTACCGAGATCCGCGATCGAGTAGAACTTCGGGTATCCCGGTCTGAACCCGGCGAGTACCTCGACCGTGTCGTCGAACACCGTGCGCGTACCCACGATCTGTGTGGGCAGCATGGAGCTGGTCATGTCTGCTGCTTCCCCCTCGCTGATCACTTCTCACTCGGGCCGCCTGCACACCGGCGCCACACCGCGGCGCGTTTCCCCCCGTTCCGCGGCACCGGTGTCCCGGCCCGGTAATAAGTGATACAACACACCACCTCGTACAACCAAGGGTTTCGGACCGGTTCCGGCAATCGTTGCACTCAGTGCACCACTGACCTGTCAGCAAACACTCAGGTTCGCGGATGCCCGCCGGACGGCCCGTCTCCCCCATCGATGCAGGTCCACTGCCCGGGAACCCGTGGACTACTCTGAGACACATGAGTACTGAGCGCGAGGACGCGCAGCCGACCTCAGACACCAACGGGACCGCCGACATCGGAGTCACCGGACTCGCCGTGATGGGCTCGAACATCGCACGGAACTTCGCCCGCCACGGGTACACGGTCGCCGTACACAACCGCTCCGCCGGCAAGACCGACGCTCTCCTGGACGAGCACGGCCGGGACGGGGACTTCGTCCGCACCGAGACCATCGAGGAGTTCGCCGCCGCACTCCGGTCGCCGCGACGTGCGCTCGTCATGGTTCAGGCCGGGGCACCCACCGACGCGGTGATCGACGCCCTCGCCGAGGCGTTCGACGAGGGCGACATCATCATCGACGGGGGCAATTCCCTCTACACCGACACCATCCGCCGGGAGAAGGCGATGGCCGACCGCGGGATCCGGTTCATCGGCGCCGGGATCTCCGGCGGCGAGGAGGGCGCCCTCGAGGGCCCGTCCATCATGCCGGGTGGCCCGGCCTCCAGCTACGAGGTCGTCGGGCCCATGCTCGAGGACATCTCCGCCAAGGTCGACGGGACCGCGTGCTGCACCCACATCGGCGAGGACGGTTCCGGTCACTTCGTGAAGATGGTGCACAACGGGATCGAGTACTCGGACATGCAGCTCATCGGCGAGGCGTACCACCTCCTGCGCGGTGTGGCGGGGATCGAGCCTGCGGCCATGGCCGAGGTGTTCCGCGAGTGGAACACCGGCGAACTCGACTCCTACCTGATCGAGATCACCGCGGAGGTGCTCGCCCAGGTGGACGCCGAGACCGGGTATCCCCTGGTCGACGTGATCGTCGACCGCGCGGGCCAGAAGGGCACCGGCCGCTGGACGGTCAAGTCCGCACTGGATCTGGGAGTCCCGGTGACCGGTATCGCCGAGGCCGTCTTCGCCCGCGCCCTGTCCAGTTCGGTACCGCAGCGCGAGGCGGGCCGCGCGCTGCCCTCCGGCGCGGTGTCGACCCCGAGCGGCACCGGCCCAGAGTTCATCGAGGACGTCCGGCGCGCGCTCTACGCGTCGAAGGTCATCGCCTACGCTCAGGGATTCGACCAGATCACCGCTGCCACCGCCGAGTACGGGTGGGATGTGGCGAGGGGTGACCTGGCCACGATCTGGCGTGGGGGATGCATCATCCGCGCCACCTTCCTCGACCGCATCCGCGAGGCCTACGCGGAGAACGCCGATCTCCCCACTCTCCTGGCCGCCCCCTACTTCGCCGAGGCGCTCGCCGACTGCGTCGACAGCTGGCGGCGCGTCGTCACCACGGCGGTGACCGCGGGTATCCCGGCGCCCGGGTTCTCCGCGGCCCTGGCCTACTACGACGGGCTCCGGACCGAACGACTGCCCGCCGCGCTCATCCAGGGACAGCGCGACTTCTTCGGCGCCCACACGTACCTGCGGACCGACCGCGAGGGCAGCTTCCACACTCAGTGGAGCGGCGACCGTACGGAGGTGCGGGCCTGACCGGGCCGGCTCGGACCGATCTGGGCCGTCTACTCGCCGGGCTCGGCGTCGCGGTCCCGGTCAGACACGCCGTCTCCACCGTCGTCGACGGCCCGGCGAGCGCGATCCAGATCGCCGCGCTCGACGACGCCGTCGCGGGCCGCGACC
>NZ_JAALED010000120.1:0-1663 GCF_014145155.1 Dietzia sp. B19
CCTGGTCCTGTCCGACGCCAGACTGACCGACGTGTCCTTCGAGGACTGCCACGCCGACATGATCAACCTGCGGATGGCCCGGCTCCAGAGGGTGCGCCTGTCCGCCACCCGCTGCAGGCAGGCGGACCTGCTGGAGGCGCGGGTGGCGGACCTGTCGACCGACGGCGCCGACCTGCGGGGCGCGAGCCTCGACCGGGCCACGTTCACCGCGGCGGACCTGAGGGGTGCCGAGTTGGAGGACGTGCGGGGGGCGTCCGCGCTCCGGGGGGCGATCATCTCGCCGGAGCAGGTCGTCGGGGTCGGACTGGCACTGATCGGCGAAGCGGGGATCAGGGTCGAGTAGGCGGGATCGAGCGAGCGCTCAGGGCAGGTGCGAGGCGGCGTCGCGCCACTGGTTGACGGCCCGGTTGATCACTGCCTGGAGACGGAGAACCTGGTCGCGATCCGTGAGCGCGATGCCGTCGACACCCGTCCGCAGGACGAGCTCGGGCACCCCGCGCCCGGCACCGTTCTCGTCGAGCACCGCCTTCTCGACCACGGACACCTCGAGAACCGCGTCATCGGCCGGACCGTCGACTTCGGCGACGAGGTCGTGACGGTAGCGAGGGGTCGAACAATCTACTGCATCGGACACGAGGGGACTCCCGACTGGAACGGTGGGGCGACTCCAACAATAGAGGCGGGAAAACACCTGATCGCACCAGTGGGACAGCGTGTTACCGGTTGTGACGGATCCGTGACCCACGCCACCCCCGTCGCGCCGGTGCTGGGCGAAGAAATCCCAGCGAAGTTGCGCGAGTTGCTTGTGTGACAGGTGTTACTAATTGATACTCACCCCATGACACCAGCCGGTCAGCCAGCCCGCCGTGCCCTTCTCCCCCGCCTTCTCGTGGCCCTCGCCTCCGCGGCGGCCCTGGCTCTCGGACTCCTCGTCGTCGTCATATCCCCCCGGGCCGACGCCGTCATCCCCCTCTCCCCCGTCTTCGACGGCCTGGCCCGCGGCGTCGACTCCTCGAGCTGGCAACACCCGCACGGCGCGCCGGTCGACTGGCACGCGGCCGCCGCGTCCGGCCAGTCCTTCGCCTTTATCAAGGCCACCGAGGGCACCGGCCCCGCGAACCGCTACTACGAGGCCGACGTCGAGCAGGCCCGGGCATCCGGCATGGCCGTGGGCAGCTACCACAAGGCCCGCCCCGCGATGGATCCCGCGGTCCAGGCCCGCGCCTTCGCCACCCGCCTGCAGTCCGTGGGAGGCGCCCAGCTGCCGCCGGTGCTCGACATCGAGACCGACGAGGGCAAGAACCCGGAGGAGCTGATCGAGTGGACGCACGTCTTCCTCACCGAACTCCAGCACCTCACCGGGCGGACCCCGATCATCTACACGTACCGCTTCTTCTGGATCGACCGGATGGCCAACACCACCCGGTTCTCCGAGTACCCGCTGTGGCTGGCCGAATACGGGGTGCCGGAGCCCACGCTCCCCGTGATCGGTGGCTGGAGCGAGTGGCTGTTCTGGCAGAACTCGGAGACCGGCGAGGTGCCGGGCTTCTCCGGCCCCGTGGACCTCAACGTCTTCGCCGGGACGCGCGAGGAGCTCGGGGCGTGGACGGGACCCGTCACGCCGGGTGAGGCGCCGGCACCCCAGCCGGCACCCGAGCCGGCC
>NZ_JAALED010000121.1:0-4569 GCF_014145155.1 Dietzia sp. B19
TCCGCCGCAGAGGGCTGCCACCTCACCGACGGCGACGGCAACCGCCTGCTCGACTTCACCTCGCAGCTGGTCAACACCAACATCGGCCACCAGCACCCCGTGGTGGTCAAGGCGATCCAGGACCAGGCCGCCGAGCTGTGCACCATCAACCCCGCGCACGCCAACGCCGCCCGCGCCGAGGCCGCCCGGCTGGTCGCCGAGGTCGCACCCGCCGGCATGAACCGCGTGTTCTTCACCAACGCCGGCACCGAGGCCGTCGAGCACGCCGTCCGCATGGCGCGCCGCCACACCGGTCGGCACAAGACCCTCTCGGCGTTCCGCAGCTACCACGGCGCCACCACCACCTCGATGAACCTCACCGGTGACGCCCGCCGCTGGGCCAACGACCACGGCAACACCGGCGCCGTGCACTTCCACGCGCCCTACCTGTACCGGTCGCAGTTCTACGCCGAGAACGAGAAGCAGGAGTGCGACCGCGCGCTCGAGCACCTGGACTCGCTCATCGCGCTGGAGGGCCCGGACCACTTCGCGGCGTTGATCATCGAGTCGGTGCCCGGCACGGTCGGGATCATGGTGCCGCCGGCCGACTACCTGCGCGGTGTGCGCGAGATCTGCGACAAGTACGGGATCGTCATGATCTGCGACGAGGTCATGTCCGGCTTCGGCCGCACCGGCGCCTGGCTCGCCCTGGACAACTTCCGGTCCGGAGACGACGACTGGGCCCCCGACCTCATCACCTTTGCCAAGGGCTCCAACTCCGGTTACGTCCCGCTCGGCGGGGTGATCCTGCACGACCGGATCGCCGCCTCCTTCGAGAACACCCCCTACACCGGTGGACTGACCTATGCCGGGCACCCGCTCGCCTGCGCCTCCGTGGTGGCCACCATCAACCTGATGCGGGACGAGAAGATCGTCGAGAACGCCCGCACGATCGGCGAGGACGTGATCGGCCCGCGCCTGCGCGAGCTCGCCGAGAAGCACCCGTCGATCGGCGAGGTCCGCGGCCTGGGAGTGTTCTGGGCAGTGGAGATGGTGGCCGACCGCGAGACACGCGAGCCCCTCGCCCCCTACGGTGGGACATCGGAGGCCATGGCCAGGACCTTCGCCGCCGCCAAGTCCGACGGCGTGCTGTTGTTCATGAACTACAACCGATTCCACATCGTTCCGCCCTGCATCATCACGGCCGACGAGGCGAACGCGGGGCTCGATATCTTCGACCGCGCACTCGATGTGGCCGATTCCTATGTGGGGAGCTGACCGGACATGGCGCTGGTACTGGGCCTGATCGTCAACGCCGTCGCCCTGTGGGTGGCGACTCTGATCGTGCCGGGGATCTCCCTGTACGAGACCGCCGGAGACGCCGGGATCGACGCCGGCGCCATCGACAACGAGGTGAGCGTGCCGACCATCGCGGCGCTGCTCATCGTGGCCGTGGTGTTCACGCTGATCAACGCGGTGATCAAGCCGATCGTGCAGCTGCTGTCGCTGCCGCTGACCATCCTCACTCTGGGGCTGTTCCTGCTGGTGATCAACGCGCTGATGCTCATGCTCACCAGCTGGGTCACCACGACGTTCCAGCTGTTCGGTGCCGAGTACCAGGTGAGCGGGTTCTGGGCGGCGTTCTTCGGGGCGATCGTGATCGGACTGGTCAACTGGGTGCTCGGCATGGTGATCCCCACGCGCGCCCGCGACTGAGGCGCGGCCGCCGCACCGCCCGGCCATCGCACGAGAAGAGCGTTCCGCACACGTCCGCCGAGAGGCAGGTGCGCGGAACGCTCTTCTCGTTGGTGCGGCGGCCCCGGGGTCAGCTCACCTCTGGGCGGCGTACTGCCGCGGAAGCGCCCGGCCCCGCTCCGCCATGAGGTCCCGGAGCAGGTTCGGGTAGTCGGTGATGATCCCGTCGACGCCGATGTCCATGAGGTACTCCATGGTCGGAACGTTGTTCACCGTCCACGGGATGATCCACAGCCCGTGCGAGTGCGCGCTCTGGACCATCTCCTCCGTGACGTACGCCCGGCAGGCGCTCTCGCCGACCGTGCAGCTCTGGTCCGGGTAGGTGGCGACCGGCGAATAGGCCACCACCCCGTCGATGGACGCTGCGGCGGCGACGCCGTCACCGTCGAAGTCCGCGATGTCGATCCCCCCGAGCCACGGCGAGGGAGCCCCGGAGTCGATGCCGAGGAAGTCGTGGTTCGTCAGGGCGACGAGCGGCAGGCTCGGGGCGAGCTCGTGCATCGCCATCAGTGCGCCCCAGTCGAACGACTGGACGGTGATCTGCTGCTCGAGACCCGAGTTCGTGATCTCCTCGTGCACCGCTGAGACGAACACCTCGCGCGGTGCGGTCTGGTCCGGGGCTCCGGCCTCCACCTTGGTCTCGATGTTCATCCACACCCCGTCCGGCCCGTCGGCCCCGTGGGCCTTGACGAGGTCGAACAGTTCGGAGAGGAGCATCATCCTCTCGCCCGGGTGGGTCTGCTGGTCGGGGTAACCGGGACGACGGAGCGAACCACAATCGAGCGTCCTGACCTGCTCGAGCGTGAGCTGGTGGATGTAGTGGTCCATGTAGGGGAACATCGGATCGCCCTCCACGACAGGCGCGGTGTCCTGACAGACGTCGGCCCGGGGGCGTCGGTCGTGCGTGACCACCACCGCGCCGTCGGCGGTGACCTGGGTATCGAGTTCCAGGGTGCTCACACCCAGTTCGAGTGCAGCCGAGAAGGCCTGCGGGGAACTCTCGACATGAAGCCCCACGCCGCCGCGGTGTGCCTGGAGATCGAAGTCACGCGCTCCGGCGCCGAGCGAACCGAGGGCGCCGAGTGAACCCGCCGGTGCGTCGGTGCCGAGTGAGCCCGCCGTCGCCCCGCCGAGTGATCCGGTCGCCGCGGTGGCCACCGTCAAGGATGAGGCGGTGAGGAGACAGCCGAGGGCGGTGGCGCCGACCGTGAAGAGGGCACGTGTGATGAGCATGGGAACCTCGCCGGAAGTGGTGTCGGCATGCCGGGAGGAGTCCCGGGTGCCACTTGCCGGCGTGACGTTATGCGGCGCCGTCTACGGGCGGTTCGACCCGGGGTGAACGCAGGATGACGGCTGGGACAGCCCTTCGGCGGTGATCGGCCACCCTCCCGCACACGAGCCACCCCACACACGAGAAGAGCGTTCCGAACACATCGCCCGAGTGGGGGTGTGCGGAAGTCTCTTCTCGATGGGAGAGGTGGGTCCGTCAGACGACGCTCAGGAGCCGAAGGCGGCCGAGGAGATCGCGTTCGGGGACCAGCCGCGCGCGGCGGTGTCGCGGATGAACTGCATCTGCGGGTAGAACGAGTTGCCCGGGCAGGCGGTCCCGCCCCAGTCGCGGTGGCCCGAGACGGCCGGCATGTTGCGCGTGGCACCGCCCTGCGGGTTGCGGTAGGTGATGCCGCCGCGCGGGTTGATGCCCGTGGCCGAACAGAGGGCACGAACGCAGTCGATGGTCGCGCCCACGGCAGCGGGGGTCGGCGGCGCTCCGGTGAAGTCGCCCAGCACGCAGATCCCGATATTGCCGTTGTTGACGCCGCCCGTGTGGCCCGCGGTGACCACCGGGGGAGCGATGCCGGCGACCGGAGGCACCTGGAAGACCGGGGTCCCGCCGACGGTTCCGCCGCGGCCCTGGTAGATCCGGCCCTCCGGGTCGATGAGCAGGTGGTACCCGACGTCGCCCCAGCCCAGTGTGTTGGCGTGGTAGTTGTAGATCGCGCGCACACTCGCGGCGCGGTCCGGTCCCACGGGCGAGGCCGTGTGGTGGATCGTGATCGCCTGCGCCGGGTGGAACTGCGGTGCCCAGCGGTTCCCCGAGACGTCACCGGCGCCCCATGCCGCCCGCGGGATGATCGGCAGGCCGAGCGTTCCGACGCTGCCCAGGCTGTAGTTGCGCGGTGCAGCCCGGCCGTCGTCGAACGCGGTGGCACGGGCGCCGGCGGGAGCGTCGACCTCGTAACCCACGGACCCCTGCGGCGCGGCGACGAGATCGGACGCGGGAGTGCTGCCGCTGTCCGGGGCGGAGTCCATCGCCTCGAGCGGGAGCCAGTCGCCCACCGAGCCGTCGGGGAACGCGAACCGGATCCGGCCGGCGATCTCCTCGGCGCTGGGGAAAGTGACCCCCACGTAGCCGAGAGGGCCGTTCGGCTGGATCATCCCGCTGCCGGTCGGGACCGACTTGAGCAGGTCCTGGGCCATGCCGAGGGAACCGGTGTCGAACGGGTTGGCCCCGGCGAGGGGGCCACGGACGGAGGAGGCGACTGCGACGCCCACCCCGACTGACGCGGCGGTGAGAAACCCACGGCGTGAAACGGGCATAAGGGTGTACTCCAGACTTGTACTGCAGAAACTGACGCCTGGCATATCGGCGCGATCGACGGCCACATTACGCGCTCGGCGTAACCAAATCGAGACCTACGTTACCGAAGTGATACATGTGGCGAGTGAGGTTCATGAGGCGTATCCGGAGCCTCTACTAGGGGGAATCGGCGGGCCCGACGCCGGGCCACGGGCCTACTCGGTCACTGGCCACGCGCGCCCGGGCCCCACTCGGTC
>NZ_JAALED010000012.1:0-28384 GCF_014145155.1 Dietzia sp. B19
GTTCGCGGCCCGGCCGGCGGCGCGCGAGCGACCACCAGAGCAGGCGGCGGCCGTCGCGATCGCACAGACCCCGGTGGGCCAGGCGCCGGTAGACCTCGTCCCGCACGGCGATGTCCAGCAGGACGCGTCCGATCCCGGCCAACTCGTCGTCGTCGAGTTCCTCCCCGTCCTCCAGGCGGCGTTCCGCGTCCTCGTGCGCCCTCACCGCGCGGTCCACCTCGAGGGCCCCCTCCAGCCGTGCGGGTCCCCGACCGTGCGGATCGTCGTCACACGCCCCGTGGTCCCGCACCTGGTACAGCCGCTCGATCTCTGCCCGCGAACCGGCCCGGACCCGCCCGTCGAACGCGTGGACCGCGGCGATCTCCGTCGAGTCCGGGTCGACCTGCGTTCCCCGGACCATCCCGAACAGATCGACCCACGGCGAGCCGTGTGCGAACTCGCCCACCCCGTAGGCGCCGACGACCTGCGTCCCGGCCAGCCCCAACCAGTACTCGAACGCCGCGGCGGCGTCCTCCGCGCGGAGACCGGCGGAGTGCCCGTCCGCACAGTCCTCGTGAACCACCACCAGGTGGACGTCGGTCACCCCCTCCCTCGAGCAGAACCGGGCCAGCCCACGAGCCGGACCGTCGTCGGCCACGACCGGTGACGGCTCACCCTCCCCGGAGCGGCAGTCCTCCGCACCGCCCCACCCGTCCGCACCGCCCCGCCCGTCCTCACCGTCCCGTCCGTCCGCACCGTCCCGTCCGTCTCCTTCCCCGGGTGGCGATCCGGGACCTCCGAGCAGGCCGTCGACATCCATCCTGACGACCGGCCCGGCGTGACCGTCCGCGGTCCGCCCGCATATCACCACCACCGATCCGGGCCCCGGCGGGAACCCCAACATCGACGGGATGGACGCGATGAGCTCCTCCGGAGAGGAGATCACCACCGTCCGAGGGTCGTCCACACCGTCGTCACCGATCCGTCCGTTCGCGGTCATCGTCGTCCACCTGTCTCGTCGTCTCGCGGCCGCTCCCCGGCCGAGGGCGGCCCGCGGGTGCCGGTGCACCGGATCAACTTTCTGACACTCCACCTGCGGTGTCCCGGAGGAAATCCGCGGGGGGCGACCCGCTGTGGAGCCCGCGGCACGGTGGGGAATCAACTGCGGCCCGCCGTCGTTGGCAAAGAGGAGAAACCCCGTCCCGGTGGGACGATCAGTTCGGACCGGACCGGACGGCTCGGGGTGTTGCGACGAGAGGAGTCGACATGGCCAGGCACAGCGATCTGTACCGACTGATCGAGCCCGTCCCCGATCTGCGATCGGAATCCGGACAGGGTCCGGTGCTCGTGCATGCGTTGGAGGGTTTCTCCGACGCCGGCCAGGCGATCCAGGGCGTCACGGAACACCTCAAGGAGAGCCTGGACTCCCAGTTGATCGTGGAGTTCGACGCGGATGAGCTGGTGGACTACCGCTCGCGTCGACCGCAGGTGCGGTACTCCTTCGACCACTTCGCCGGATACTCGGAGCCGACCATCCAGATGCACGCGGTCAAGGACGCAGGCGGGACCTTCTTCCTGCTGCTCTCCGGCCTGGAGCCGGACCTGAGGTGGGACGGGTTCACCGAATCCGTGATCGACCTCGCCGGGTCGTTCGGGGCCCGGATGTCGGTCGGTCTCGGCGCCATCCCCCTCGGGGTACCGCACACCCGCCCGACCCAGTCGAGTGCACACGCCAGCGACGTCGACCTCATCCGTGGCTTCACCGCGTGGCCCGGGGAGTTCTCCGTCCCGGGGAACGTGAGCGCGCTGCTGGAGCTCCGGATGGCCGAGCACGGCATCCCGTCCGCGGGCTTCACCGTCCACGTACCCCAGTACCTGTCCCAGACCGCCTACCCCGCGGCGGTCCTCAACCTCGTCGGCAACATCGCCCAGATCTCCCAGCTGGAGCTGCCGTCCGGTGAGCTCGAGACCGCCGCCCGGGACTTCACCGCACAGGTGACCGCCCAGATCGCCGACAGCCCGGAGATCCGGACCGCCGTGGAGCTGATGGAGAAGCAGTACGACGAGTTCATGGAGTCCCGCCACGGCTCCGACTCGCTCAACCCCGGCGGCACACCGCTGCCCTCCGGCGACGAGATCGGTGCCGAGTTCGAGCGGTTCCTCGCGGAGCAGACCGGCGACGACGAGCCCCGCGCCCGCTAGCACGGACGGACGGTCGCGGCCGGGCGACTAGGCTCGGTAGGGTGCAACTGCCCGAACTCCTCGCCGACCTCGACGACGTCCCCTCCGACCTCCTGGAGGAGGCGGTATTCGACGCCTTCGTGGCGTGGGCCGCCGACCAGGGCCTGACGCTCTATCCGGCGCAGGAGGAGGCGGTCCTCGAGGTGGCGGCGGGTAGCCATGTCGTCCTGGCCACGCCGACGGGGTCGGGCAAGTCGCTGGTCGCCCTGGGGGCGCACTTCTCCGCCATGGCCCGCGGGGTGCGGAGCTACTACACCGCGCCGATCAAGGCGCTCGTCAGCGAGAAGTTCTTCGCTCTGTGCGCGGTGTTCGGCGCCGAGAACGTCGGGATGCTCACCGGTGACGCCGCGGTCAACGCCGACGCACCGATCATCTGTGCCACCGCCGAGATCGTGGCCAACATCGCCCTCCGGGAGGGCGCCGCCGCGGACATCGGTCAGGTGGTGATGGACGAGTTCCACTACTACTCCGAGCCCGATCGGGGCTGGGCCTGGCAGGTCCCGCTCATCGAACTCCCCGACACGCAGTTCCTGCTGATGTCGGCGACGCTCGGCGACGTGGACTGGCTGATCGAGGATCTCCGTACCCGGACCGGACGGGAGTGCGCGCTGGTCGGGGGCACCGAGCGACCTGTCCCCCTGACGTTCGACTACGCACTGCGCAGTATCCACGAGTCGGTCGAACTCCTGCTCCGGGATGACAAGGCACCCGTCTACATCGTCCACTTCACCCAGGCCTCGGCCCTGGAACAGGCCCAGGCGCTGACCTCGGTGGCGGTGGCCACCAAGGAGCGCAAGGCCGCCATCGCCGAGGAGATCGGCGGATTCCGGTTCACGACCGCGTTCGGCCGGAACCTGCGCAAGCTGCTCATGCACGGAATCGGGGTCCACCACGCCGGCATGCTCCCGAAGTACCGCCGCCTCGTGGAACGGCTCGCCCAGGACGGGTTGCTCACCGTCATCTGTGGGACCGACACCCTCGGCGTCGGTATCAATGTCCCCATCCGGACCGTTCTGTTCACGGGGCTCACCAAGTTCGACGGACGCCGGCAACGTGTCCTCAAGGCCCGGGAGTTCCACCAGATCGCCGGCCGTGCGGGCCGAGCGGGGTTCGATACCGAGGGTCTGGTGGTGGTGCTGGCTCCCGAGCACGAGGTCGAGAACGCCAAGGCCGCGGCCAAGTCGGCCGCCAACCCCAAGAAGAAGGGCAAGTCGGCCAAGAAGAAGCCGCCGGAGGGGTTCGTCAACTGGTCCCGCTCGACGTTCGACAAACTCGTCGGCGCCCAGCCCGAGCAGCTCACCAGCCGCTTCGAGGTCAACAACGCGATGCTGCTCAACGTGATCTCGCGTCCGGGGAGCTGCTACGCCCACATGCGGCACCTCCTGCTGTCCTCGCACGAGACCCGGGCCCGGATCCGGCAGCACGTGCTGCGCTCGATCGAACTCTTCCGCGGGCTCGAGACCGCCGGCATCGTCGAGAGGATGGCGGAGCCGGACGACGACGGACGGCACGTCCGTCTGACGGTGGACCTCCAACGGGACTTCGCGCTCAACCAGCCCCTCGCCCCGTTCGCGATCGCCGCGATGGAGGTCCTCGACCCCGACTCCCCCACCCCGGTCCTGGATCTGGTCTCGGTGATCGAGTCCGTTCTCGACGACCCGCGCCCGATCCTCTACGCACAGCAGCGGGCCGCCCGCGGCGAGGCGATCGGGGCGCTCAAGGCAGAGGGGGTGGAGTACTCGGAACGGATGGAGCTGGTCGAGGACATCTCGTGGCCCACACCCCTCGGCGACCTCATCGCGGACGCCTACGACGCCTACCGGGCCGGGCACCCGTGGGTGGCGGGGGTCGAGCCCTCCCCGAAGTCGGTCGTCCGCGAGATGGTCGAGCGGGGGATGACCTTCTCCGATCTGGTCTCCGCGTACGGACTCAGCCGGTCGGAGGGTTCCGTCCTGCGCTACCTCACCGACGCCTACCGTGCGCTGCGGCAGACCGTTCCGGCCGACCTGCGGACCGACGAGTTCGACGACCTGGTCGAATGGCTCGGGGAACTCGTCCGCCAGGTCGACTCGAGCCTGCTGGACGAGTGGGAACTGCTCACCGACCCCGAGGTCTCCCCGGACCAGGTGGCCGAGCTCGCCTTCGGTCAGTCGAGCGGCACCACCCGGCCCGTCACCGCCAACTCGCGGGCGTTCCGGGTGATGGTCCGCAACGCGATGTTCCGCCGCGTGGAGCTCCTGTCGCGAGACGACATCGACACCTTGGTGCAACTCGACGCCGACGTCCCGCTCCATCCCGACTGGGACACCGAGATCGATGCGTACTGGGACGAGTACGACGCGATCGGAACCGGGCCCGCGGCGCGCGGACCCGCCCTCTTCTCCGTCACCGAATCGGGCGACGGGGTGGAGCCGGGGACCTGGAGGGTCCGGCAGGTGCTCGACGATCCGGAGAACGACCACGGCTGGGCCGTCGAGGGTGTCGTGGACCTCGGCGCCAGCGACGAGGCGGGCGAGGTCCGGTTCGCGTCGCTGACCCTCGCGGGGTGACGCAGCGGGGAGGCTGAACCGGGCCGCGGTTCCGGTGTCCGTACGATGACCGACGAACACCGATCCGACCCCTGGAGGACATCTGTGACCCCCCGCATCCTGTACAAGAGGCTCGCGCTCGCGGAGGTGATCACGTGGACGCTGCTGATCCTGGGCATGGTCGGCAAGTACGGGTTCGGTCTCGACTGGGCCACCACGGTCGGTGGCAGCATCCACGGTTTCGTGTTCCTGTGCTACACCGTGGCGACGATCGCGGTCTGGACGGACAAGCGCTGGTCGGCGGGGACCGGCCTGATGGGCCTGGCGTCCGCGGTCATCCCCTACGCCACCGTGCCGTTCGAGAGGTCCGTCGAGCGCCGCGGGCTGCTTGAGGGACACTGGCGGCTCGGGCCCGGAGGCGAACAGTCGCGCACCCTCGCCGAGCGCACGCTGGCCTTCGCGCTCCGGTCCCCGGTCGTCGCGCTGGTGGTGACCCTCATCGTGGTGGCCGTGGTCTTCTCGCTCCTCCTGGTGGCGGGCAAGCCCACCGAGTGGTTCTCGTGACCCTAGCCCGTGAGCCGGGACGCCGGGAGCTGAACAAGGCGGACAAGCAACGCCGGATACTGGCCGCCGCCCGCGACCTGTTCTTCCGCAACGGGTACTCGTCGGTCACCACCCAGGAGGTGGCCGATCAGGCGGAGGTCGGCACCGGGACACTGTTCAGGTACGCCCAGTCGAAGGGCGAGCTCCTGTGCATGGTGGCCAACGAGGAGTTCCGCGCCATGGTCGAGACCGTCCCGGATACCGGGGACCCCGTCGAGGATCTGGTCACACTGTGCGACCCCCTGTTCTCCGCCCTCGAGAACCAGCCGGAGAACATCGTCGCCTACCACCGCGAGACGGTCTTCGGGGAACCCGGCCCGCACCGGGCGGAGGCGCAGCGCATCCTCGGGGAACTCCGGGGCATCATCGGACTCGTGCTCGCCCGGCACTCCCCGCGGGCACCGGAGGCGGAGGACCTCGACGGTCCCGCCCAGACCGTCTTCGACGTCCTGTACATGAGCATCGTCCGTTCGGGGATCGACCGGTCGCCCGGTCGCGACCACCGAGCCGACCTCCGCGAGCACGTCGATCGTGTCCTGCACGGAGTGCTGGCACGTCGGGTGTCCTCCGACAGCACGTACTGACGGCGCCGTCCGGCCACCCCGACGAACCGTCCTCCACCGCGCCGGGTGAGACTTGTCCGCATGACCGAAGGCAACGACCCCACCGCCCGCCCGATCAAGGACGCGTCCACCGTGATGGTGATGCGGGACTCCGATCGCGGACCCGAGGTGTTCGTCGCACGCCGCGTCCGCGGGATGGCGTTCGCCGGCGGCATGACGGTGTTCCCGGGCGGGGGCGTGGACGCCTCGGACGACGATCCGGATGTCGCCTGGTCCGGCCCCGCGCCCGCGTGGTGGGCCGAGCGGTTCGACTGCGACGTGCCTCGAGCGCGCCGGTTGGTGTGCGCGGCGGCGCGGGAGACCTTCGAGGAATGTGGCGTCCTCCTCGCCGACCACCTCGACGGCTCCCCGGTCGCGGACGCCGGCCGGTACCACTCGAGCCGCGAGGAGCTCGAGAGCCACCGGCTGGCCTTCAGCGCGTTCCTCGCCGACGAGGATCTCTCACTCGCGGCGGGCAGACTCCGCCCCTACGACCACTGGATCACGCCCTCGGTGGAATCGCGGAGGTACGACACGAGGTTCTTCCTCGCCGCGCTACCGGAGGGACAGGAACCGGATGACCTCACGACCGAGGTCGACCTGACCATGTGGGCCCGCCCCGTCGACCTCCTCGAGGACTTCCGTGCCGGCCGGTCCATGCTCCTCCCCCCGACGTGGACCCAACTCCGCGTCCTCGCCGGGTTCCCCGACGTCGCGGCAGCACTGGACTCCGAGCGCAGGATCGTTCCCGTCCAGCCGGAGGTCGTCGAGCACCGTGGCGGGGTGCGCGTGCGCTTCGACGGTTCGGACGAGTACTGGTCCGACTACCAGGCGGGCCGGCCGGAGGCGGGGAGCTGATCACTCCCACCGGACATCCCGAAGTACCGACGTGCTCGGCTGTGCGGTGGTTGACTGCCACTCATGCGGGATTTCGAGTTCGACGTGGACGCGTCGATCGCTGCCGGGTGGAACCGCTTCGCGACCCGCCTGGCCGGACTACTGCGTGACCTCGTCCCGGGAGCCACGTTCGACCTGGCCGTTCCCGTCCTCGGGTCGCCGTCCACCCGCACCCCGTACGTGCGTTTCACCGCCACCGGCGGCGGCAGCGTCCACGCGGAGGTCTCCGGCGGCGGGTCCGAGGATTCGCCGGAGCCGCTGGGGCCCGTCCGGCTCGACCAACTCATGGCCCTCGGTTGGGCGCTCCGGCGCCCGACCGACCAGGGTGCTCCGGGGGCGGACCTCACGTTCCCGGTAAACCGTGCACCCGAGGTGGCGCACCTGGTCGCCGGCACGATGGAGCGCGTCTTCGGGATCCCCCACCCGGTATTCCTCCATGACGTGTCCGATCCGGAGGACGCGACCGGGGCCGGTTCGGGTGAACCCGTGTCGGCGGACGCCGACTTCCGGTCGCAGCCCATCGCGACCCCGGACGAGGCGACCAGAGCACTACAGTCGGCTCTGTCGGAGGTCTACGAGCGTCGGGTCACACCCGACGAGCATGACGTGTTCACCGTTCCCGCCGGGTGTGTGCTGCTGTTCGTCCGTGCGCACCGCTCGCTCCCCCTCGTCGTGTTCCGGAGCCCACTCGTGTCCTCCGTGGAGGATCCCGCGGCCGCGGAGACCGAGGTCGCGATCCTCAACCGGGACTCGCTGTGGTGCAGGTACGTGTTCGACGGCCAGACGATCTCCGCCGAGGCGGAGTTCGTCGACCGGGTGTTCGTCCCGGTCAACTTCAAGATCCAGTTGGCCGAGATCTCCGCCGAACTCGACGACGTCTACTCGGACCTCGCGCACCGGGTCGCGGGCAGACGATGGCGTGACCTGCGCGCCTCCGATGACCACCGTCCCGGTGAGCAGTAGGATCTGAGACCGTGCCGGGACGGGCCCGGTGTGAGAACTCGCCCCAGGAGCGCCTACATGCGTCGCGCCGTCCTCGCTGCAGTGATCGTGACCGCGGCCGTCTCCACGTCGGGTTGTTCACCGGCCTCCCTGTTCGGCGATGACGACTCCGCGGGCGTCCCCGTCCCGACCGCCCAGCAGTCCGGACCCCTGCCCTCGTCGCAGCAGTTCGACAGGCCGTTCCCCGTGGCCGGAGAATCGTGGGACGCCACCGTGACCCTGTCCGACCTCCGCATCGTGCCCTCGACCACGTACTCGGACGCGGTCGTGGTGGTTGACGTCCGCGCGGTGCAGGCATCCGGTCAGCCGGAACTGGGCCCGGAGGACTTCTCGGCCTTCGACCCGTCGGGGCGACCGTTCGAGCGGATCGAGAACCCCGCGGGGACGGTCGAGGACCCACTCGTGCCCTCGGTTCTGAGCTTTCCCGGCGAGGAGATCCGGGGGATGGTCGCCTGGACGATGCCCCGAGGGAACCGTATCGGGCGCATCGACGTGACCGCCCCGAGGACGATCGGTTCGGTCACCGTGACCCGCCAGCCGGAAGACCCGACCGCCACCTAGGACTCAGGACGATCCCGTGCCCTCGAGATACGTCCATCGACCACCTCTGCGCTCGAACGCCGATCGCTCGCGCATGACACCGGGGCCCTCGGGCCCGACATACCGGGCCTCGAACTCGACGGTCCCGGTCCGGTCGGCGGGGCCACCGGCAACCACGTCGAGGATCGCGAGGCCGGTCCACTCGACGTCACCTGCCTCCACCCGGGCCGGCCGCGTCCGCGGGCTCCAGGTGCGCCAGAGGTGGTCCTCCCGACCCAGAACGAAGGCCGTGTACCGCGATCTCATCAGTTGCTCCGCGGTCTCGGCCGGGACACCATCCTCGACGAGCGGTCCGCAGCAGCGATCGAACGGGCGCCTGCTCTCGCAGGGACATGCGTTCACGTCGCCCTCCTCCGTCCACCCGCATCCGCGATCAGGCTACCCACACGACGACCGGTTATCCTCAAGCCCAGAGATGTCCAGCTTCCGTGCACTGCCCTTCCGGCCCCGGCGACAGCCCGATCCCGACGGCGTCCCCCTACGGGTCCGCTCGTGCCGCGACCTGTGCGAGTGGACGAGGACCCCCGTGGAGCGCCGCGGTGAGCCCATGTTCGCGTGCCGAGGGTGCGGATCCCAGTGGGTCCCGAGCGAGCACTGGACCCCGCGGGACAGCAACGGGGCGGTCCCCCCGGAGGTGTTGGAGATCGTCGCCGCCGAACCATGACCTCGCCGGCTGACCTCTAGGCTGAGACGATGACCACACCCCCTCGATTCCCCGGTCCCGCCGTGAGTTCCGCGACGGTCGACGCCGTCCTGCGCCGGGCGGCGGCCCGGTTCCCCGACCGCGTGGCACTCACCTTCGCCGAACGCCGGTGGACCTACGCGGCGCTGGACTCCGCGGTCGACCGGGTGGCCACGACCCTCGCCGGCCAGGGCCTCGAGAACGGCGCCCGGGTTGCCGGCTACGGGGTCAACTCCGATGCCTATCTCATCGGCTTCCTCGCCACCTCCCGCGCCGGGTTCACACACGTGCCCGTCAACTACGCCCTGACCGGCGGCGAACTCGAGTACCTGTTGACCGACTCGGGGGCGTCCCTGGTCCTGGTGGACCCGGCACAGGCCGCCACGTTGTCGGACGTACTCGAGACCATGCCGGGGCTGCGCTCCCTGCCGCTGCTGCCCCGTGAGGGGGAGACCGCGGACGGCACCGTTCTGGGTTCGGCGACGGACGACTCCCCGTGTACCCCGGTGCAGTCCCCCTCCACCGGCGACGATCTGGCCCAACTCCTCTACACCTCGGGGACGACCTCACGCCCCAAGGGCGCGATGATGACCCATTCCGCGCTCGTCCACGAGTACGTGAGCTGCATTCTCGCCCTGGACCTGACCGCGGACGACGAGCCGCTGGTGACCATGCCGCTCTACCACTCGGCCGCGATGCACGTGTTCGCGCTCCCCTACCTCTCCCTGGGGGCGACGGTGCACCTCATGGCCGCCCCGGACATCACCGAGATCCTCCGCCGGGTCGAGGTCGACAGGATCGGCTCGCTCTTCCTCGCGCCGACGGTGTGGGTGCCGTTGGCCTCACATCCGGACCTGGAGTCCCGGGACCTGTCGAGTCTGCGCAAGGCCCAGTACGGCGCCTCGATCATGCCGGTGACGGTGCTCCAGCGCCTGCGCGGCACGTATCCCGACCTCGGGTTCTACAACTGCTTCGGACAGTCGGAGATCGGCCCACTGGCCACCGTCCTGCGCCCGGAGGAGCATGACGCCCGCCCGGCGAGCGCCGGCCGACCGGTGTTCTTCGTGGACGCCCGCGTCGTCGACGAGACGGGCGCAGAGGTCGCGGACGGCGAGCGGGGCGAGGTGGTCTACCGGTCTCCGCAGTTGTGCACGGGTTACTGGAACAAGCCGGACGCCACCGCCGAGGCGTTCCGCGACGGGTGGTTCCACTCCGGCGACCTGGTGGTGCGCGACCCGGAGGGGTTCATCGAGGTCGTCGACCGCATCAAGGACGTCATCAACACCGGTGGTGTCCTCGTGGCGTCCCGGGAGGTCGAGGACGCGGTCTACCAGGATGAGCGCGTGGCGGAGGTGGCCGTGATCGGCACACCGGACGACAAGTGGATCGAGGCCGTCACCGCGATCGTGGTCCTCAGGGACGACGTCCACGCCACCGAATCCGAGATCATCGACGGCACCCGCGCCCATCTCGCGCCGTTCAAGGTGCCGAAGCGGGTCGTCTTCGTGGACGAACTGCCCCGGAACCAGTCGGGCAAGCTCCTCAAGCGGGAACTGCGCCAGTCCTGACACCGGGACCGTGCCCGACCCACCCGGGTCTCCGGCGTCAGCCGATCCTGTCCAGGACCTCCGCGGCCACCACCTCGGGGGCTTGTTCGGGGAGCCAGTGCCCCATGCCCGCCAGCGGGACGAAGCGGTACTCCCCCGCCATCCGGGAGGCGGTGGCCTCGGCACCGGAGCGCCCGATCGCTGGGTCGTCCTCCCCCCACAGATAGGTCGTGGGGACCGACACGTCGGGCAGGTCGTACCGCCGCATCGCGCGGTACCAGTTGAGCGCTCCCGTCAGCCCCGCCCGCGTGCCGACCACCTCGAGGTGCTTGGCGATGAGCTCGTCAGACACGTGCTCGTCGAACATCGCCCGCAGACGTCGGGCTCCGTCCTCGAGCAGGACGTCCTCGGCTTTCCCCTCCTGGCGGAAGAGGGCGAAGTAGGCCGATCGGGCCTGCTGGTCCGGGTCGGACTGCAGAGCCCACGCGAAGGCCGACAGGTGGGGGACGGACACCACCGTCAGGCTCGACACCCGCCCGGGGTGGTGGGCGGCGAGCCACCATGCGACCGATGCCCCCCAGTCGTGGCCGAGCACGTGCACCGTCTCCAGACCGAAATGGTCGACGATCGCCAGGGCGTCCGCGCTCAGGTGCTCGATCGCATAGGCCCCGACGTCGTCCGGGCGTGCACCGGCCGAGTACCCCCGCTGGGCCGGAGCGACGACCCTGAGTCCCTGCTGCGTCAGCACCCCGGCGACCGCCTCCCACTCCCACGGGGATTCCGGGAAGCCGTGCAACGCCAACACGGTCCCGCGCTCGGGCCCGGTGGTACGCCAGTCCAGTACGTCGAGGGTGCCGGCCGGGATGTCGACGGTCATGCTCTGCGGTTCCATGGAGCGGACACTATCTTCTCCGCTGGTTCACCGCGGGCGGCCGCCGCGCGGACTCTCCGCGGACGACCCCGACTGCGCGACCATCGAGCGCCGGTCATGCCAGTCGCGCACCACCCACATCTCGACCACGAGCGGGTCGACAGCGGCCTCGTCCGCCCACGCGGAGATCACGTCCAGATACCGCTGATACCGGCGTGGCGTCATGCGACCGAGCGAGTCGATCTCGGTCCATCCCGCGTGGACCAGCGTGGCGATCCCGGCCGAATCGACGGGAACGATGGTCTGGTCCGACCACGCCATTCCCAGGGACGACAGATAGAGCGAGGCGAGCGGGAACCCGAGATCGGGCACCCCCCTGCCAGCCCTGCCGTACGGCGCGCCGTTGCGGAGCAGGTTCATGGCCTCCGCCGGGGCGTCCAACCAGTCCGCCACCTCGTGCAGGACCAGGGGATATCCGTGAGGTGACACCGAGCGCCACGCGGAGCGGTCGCGCTCCGGTACACGGAAGTCCGGCAGACCCCTGCGGACGCCCGATCGCTGCGGGTGCCCGGCGAGCCAGGCCGCACACATGTAGAGCGCGACCACGGACTCCTCCAGGCTGCCCCGAGCCCTGCGGCCCGCTGCCCAGAGGTCACTCCTGCGGAGGTATCCGGACCCGGACTCGACCCGGCCGCCGTCGGGCCCACCGGCGACCAGCCGGAGGTCGACCCCTCGCTCCGCCAGCCTGAGGTTCCACAGGTCGAGGTCGACCTCCACGTATTCGTCCGCCACCAGCAGTGCCGGAGGCTGGGCGCGACACCACGTCAAGCACGAAGAGGGGAGATCTGGAACGGGACGGGAACCGGTCGTCGTCATGCCCGCACGGTGTCACGCGGGTACGACAACGCCGGCCCCCTGCGCCTCAGTCCTCGGCGAACGCGTCCAGCGGAGGGCAGGAACACACCAGATTGCGGTCGCCGTACGCGCCGTCGATCCGCCGCACCGCGGGCCAGACCTTGGGGCGCCACTCCGATCCCAGCGGGTAGCCCGCCAGGCTGCGCGGGTAGGCGTGCTCCCACTCGTCGGCGGAGACGCTCTCGGCGGTGTGGGGAGCCCCGCGCAGCGGATTGTCCTCCACGGTCCACTCTCCCGAGGCGACCCGGTCGATCTCGGCGCGGATCGCGGCCATCGCGTCACAGAAGGCATCCAGCTCGGCCAGGTCCTCACTCTCGGTGGGCTCCACCATGAGCGTGTTGGGCACCGGGAAGCTCATCGTGGGCGCGTGGAAACCGTAATCCGCCAGCCTCTTGGCCACGTCGTCGATCGAGATGCCGACCGAGTCGATGAGCGGCCGGAGGTCGAGGATGCACTCGTGCGCCACCCACCCGCCGTCCCCGGAGTACAGCACCGGGAAGTCCGGGCCGATCCGCCGGGCCAGGTAGTTGGCACTCGCGATCGCGGTGAGGGTGGCACGACGCAGCCCGTCCGCGCCCATCATGCGGACGTAGGCCCACGTGATGGGGAGGATCGAGGCGGATCCGAAGGCGGCGGCCGAGACCACCGCGCCCGAACCGAGACCCTCCTCGTAGGGGTGGCCGGGCAGGAACTCGCGCAGGTGCTCGGCCACCGCGACCGGGCCGACCCCGGGACCGCCACCACCGTGCGGGATGCAGAAGGTCTTGTGCAGGTTGAGGTGGCTCACGTCGCCACCGAACCGCCCCGGACGGGCGACACCCACGAGCGCGTTGAGGTTGGCCCCGTCGATGTAGACCTGTCCCCCGGCGTCGTGGACGATCGCGCAGATCTCCTCGATGTCGTGCTCGTACACCCCGTGGGTCGAGGGGTAGGTGATCATGATCGCCGACAGCTCGGCCGCGTGCCGGCCGACCTTCTCGCGGAGATCGTCGACGTCGACGTCCCCGTTGGGTCGACATCCGACGACGACGACCTTCATCCCCGCCATCACCGCGGACGCGGCGTTGGTCCCGTGAGCCGAGGACGGGATGAGGCACACCCTGCGATCCTCGTCGCCGCGGGAGCGGTGGTACTGCCGGATCGCCAGCAGGCCCGCGTACTCCCCCTGGCTGCCCGCGTTGGGCTGCAGACTCACCGCGGCGTAGCCGGTGATGTCGACGAGCCACTGCTCCACGTCGGCCACGAGCCGGCGGATCCCTCGGGTCTGCTCGACCGGTGCGAAGGGGTGGAGGCCCGCGAACTCGGGCCACGTGATGGGCTCCATCTCCGTGGTGGCGTTGAGCTTCATGGTGCAGGAACCCAGCGGGATCATGGTGCGGTCCAGCGCCAGGTCCTTGTCCGCGAGGGCGCGCAGGTACCGCAGCATCGCGGTCTCGGTCCGGTACCTGACGAACGCCTCGTGCTGGAGGAAGCGCGAGGTCCGGTCGCCGTAGGCGGGATCGACGAGGATCTCCAGCTGTCCGGCGTCCGCGATGTCGGCGACGTCACCGCCGAACGCCTCGAGGACGAGCGCGAGGTGGTCCCCGGTGGTGGCCTCGTCGCAGGAGACGGACACGTGGTCGTCGTCGACCCTCCACAGGTTCACCCCCCGCTCGGCGGCGGCGGCGAGCACCTCGGAGGCACGGCCGGGCACCCTGGCCAAGACGGTGTCGAAGAAGTCGGCGTGGACGACCTGGACACCCGCGGCGACGAGGCCGTCGGCCAGGACCGCGGCATGGGAATGCACGCGCCGGGCGATCGCCGCCAGGCCCTCCGCTCCGTGGTACGAGGCGTACATCGCGGCGACCACCGCGAGCAGGACCTGAGCGGTGCAGATGTTGGACGTGGCCTTGTCGCGGCGGATGTGCTGCTCGCGGGTCTGCAGCGCCAGCCGGTAGGCCGGCCGACCGTCGGCGTCCGTCGACACGCCCACGAGGCGGCCCGGGAGGTTGCGGGCGTGGGCGGTGCGACAGGAGAGGAAGCCGGCGTGGGGGCCACCGAAGCCCATCGGGACACCGAAGCGCTGGGACGAGCCGAAGCAGGCGTCCGCACCCTTGTCCCCGGCCGGGGTGAGGACGGTCGCGGCGAGCAGGTCGACGCCCGCCGCCACGAGGACTCCCCGGTCGTGGCACTGGTCGATCAGCCCGGCGACGTCGGCGACGCGGCCCGAGGCACCCGGCGTCTGCACGAGTGCTCCGAAGAAGTCGCCCTCCGGCAACCCGTCGTCGATCAGGTTCGCGGTGACGATCTCGATACCCAGCGGCTCGGCGCGGGTGGCGAGGATGGCGGCGGTCTGTCCGAAGACGTCAGTGTCGACCGCGAAGCGGGGGCTCTTCGAGGACCGGTTGGCCCTGCGGAGCATCGTCATGGCCTCGGCGGCCGCGGTCCCCTCGTCCAGCATCGAGGCGCCCGCCATGTCCATGCCGGTGAGGTCGGCGACCATGGTCTGGAAGTTGAGAAGAGCCTCGAGTCGGCCCTGGCTGATCTCCGGCTGGTAGGGGGTGTACCCCGTGTACCAGGCGGGGCTCTCGACGACGTTGCGGCGGATCACGGCCGGGGTGAGCGTGTCGTAGTACCCCTGCCCGATCATGGAGACCGCGACCTCGTTCCGGTCGGCGAGCACGCGCAGCGCGGCGAGCGTGTCGGACTCGGACAGGGGCTCGGGCAGCGCGTCGATGCCCGCTGCCCGGCCGTCGGGACCCACCTCGTCGAGGATGACCGACGGGAACGCGCGCTCGGCGAGCTCGTCGAGCGAGTCCACGCCGATGGTCCGCAGGATGTGGGCCAGGCCGTCGGCGTCGGGTCCCAGATGGCGGGCGACGAACTCGCCTCCGGTCCGGGCGGTGTGCGGGGTCGTCGTCACAGGTGCTCCTCGAAGGGCGGGGCCGCCCGGACGGGCGGCCTGCGGGCCGGTGCTACCCTCTCCGCTCTGTCCCCAACCGGCTGACGCCGGCGCCTGAGAGATTCACGGGGCCCACCTGTGGGCCGCGCTTTCCCCGTGGGCGGGTGGTCTGTTCCACCGCTCTCCAGAGGCGTTCGACGACTACACGGTCCGGGTGCCTGAGAGATTCTCGGAGAGGAGTTGCTCCTTCGGCGCCCGCGGTGGATACCGCGGGACTCTCCCGTGAGTCGCGTGAACGCACCGCCGAGTCTAGACGACTCCTCCGATCAGCCCGTACGCCGCGAGGCGCGGGCGCGTCGACGGGCCGCCAACTCGTCCTCGAGGGGCTCGATGACGTCCTCGGCGGAGACGGTCTCGGCGGGGAACTCGGAGATCGACCCGGCGAGCTCCCGCATCGCACCACCGATCCCGATACCGAAGACTCCCTGTCCGCCCTGGAGGAGGTCGAAGACCTCCTCCTTCGAGGTGCACTCGAACACCGTGCGACCGTCGGAGAAGAGGGTGATGGTGGCCAGGTCCTTCACTCCCCGGGAGCGGATCTGGTCCACGGCCTTCCGGATGTTCTGCAGCGAGATCCCGGTGTCCAGCAGTTGCTTGACGATCTTGAGGACGAGGATGTCCTTGAACGAGTACAGGCGCTGGCTGCCGGACCCGGCGGCGTTGCGGATCGACGGCACCACCAGATCGGTCCGGGCCCAGTAGTCGAGTTGCCGGTAGGTGATGCCGGCGATCTGGCAGGCGATCGGCACGCGGTATCCACTCGTGCCGTCCGGGATGCCGTCGTCGGGGAACAGTCCCGGTTGCACCTCGTCGAACGTGGCCTGGGTGGCCTCGACGTCGCCTCCGAAGAGACCCTCCGTGTGCGTACCGGTGGAGGACGACTCCGGATCCCGGGTGTGGTCGGCCACGATTGCTCCCTCAAGCTGTGGGGTGCCGCCGCTGTCGCGGGGACACGGTGCCGGACTCTGTCGAGTCCGGATCCTTGAACACGTGAACACCATCGGTGTAGTTCACTGGGAGCAACGCTAGGCCCGCGAGGGTCCGCGATCAATAGGACACGCGGTAAACCTCAACCTCAAGTTGAACTTGAGACCTGGCCGCGACCTGCGCACTGGTGCTGGAGTGGCTCCTGTGGAGACAGAAATACCTGGTCGCAGCGCTCAGGACGTGGGGCCGCCGGGCTCCTGCGGAGCGTCTCCACCACCGAGGAAGTCATCCGGGCTCACCTGGTCGAGGAACTCGCGGAACGCCTCCACCTCCTCCTCGCCCTGCTCCACCAGCGAGATCCCGACCTCGTCGAGCACCTCACGGCTGACCAGGACCGGGGACGAGGTCCTCAGTGCCACGGCGACGGCGTCCGACGGCCGGGCTGAGACCCGCGTGCCCTCGAAGACGAGCTCCGCGATGAACGTCCCCTCGGACACCCCCACGATCTCCACCTGCTCGAGTGGATGGGCGAAGGTCTCGAGGAGCGTCGCCACGAGATCGTGGGTCAGTGGCCTGCCCGGCTGCACGCCCTGCTGCTGGAGACTGATCGCGGCGGCCTCGGACGCTCCGATCCAGATCGGGACGTACCGCCCCCCGTCCTTCTCGTGCAGGATCAGTACTGGTGCGTACTCCGGCTCCTCGAAACGGATGCCGACGACGTTCACCTCTCGCATGTTCTTTCCCATGTCCTCCGCCTCTCCCACGGGTCCAGCCTAGCCCCGATCCGTCCCGGGGCGCGTGCGTCAGGACTCCAGCGCGTGCCGGACGGCCACGGTGACGAGCGTGGAGTGCAGAGCGACCGACAGCGCGGCGATCTCCCGGGCCAACTCGGCGGCGCGATCCCGTGCATCCGCGTCGCCCTGCCGTGCCACCGGGCCGGCGATCTGGGTGATGAGGCCCGTCTGCCGGTCGGCGGCCGTCCGGAAGCCCCGCAGATGACGGACGTCCACGCCGTGGCCGGCGAGGTCGTGCGCCGTCCGCGCGACCAGGACCGCCTCCGGGTCGAAGAATCCGCCGGGGCCGGCCACGATGAGCCCGGCGTCCACGAGGGAACCGACGAGCTCCGCGTCCACCCCCGACTGCTCGACCACGTCCTCACGGGTGAGGCGCAGAACGGTGTCGCTGCGGAAATCGTCCGGGGTCGACCCCGGCACACCGTCCCCGCCGGGCCGCGGGAGCAGGGCGGTCGTGGACCCGTCCGCGATCGCGGAGTCGAGCGCCTCCAACTCCTCACGGATCACCTTGAGGGGCAGATACCGGTCGCGCTGCGCCGTGAGGACATAGCGCAACCGTTCACGATCCCCGACGCTGAACCGGCGGTACCCGCTGGCGGTCCGCTCGGGGGTGACCAGTCCTTCGTTCTCGAGGAACCGGACCTTCGACACCGTGAGGTCCGGGAACTCCGGACTCAGGAGTGCGATGACGCCGCCGATGGAGAGGTGTCCCTCCTCGGTGGCGCCGTGTCCGGCGGCTGTCACTGCCCGGGCGTACCCGTCAGGAAGACGAGGCGGAACTTGCCGATCTGGACCTCGTCGCCGTTCGACAACGAGGCGTAGTCCACGGGTTCGCGGTTGACGTACGTCCCGTTCAGGGATCCGACGTCGACGACGTTGAACGTACCGCCCTCGCTCCGGAACTCCGCGTGGCGACGACTCACCGTGACGTCATCGAGGAAGATGTCGCTGTCCGGATGGCGGCCGGCCGACGTGGTGGCCTGGTCCAGGAGGAAACGGGAGCCCGCGTTGGGCCCTCGCTTGACCACCAGGAGCGCCTGCCCCTCGGGCAGTCCCTCGACACCGGTGACGGCGGGCTCGGACTGAGCCGCCTGCTGATCGGACTCGTTGAGAAGCTCCGCGCGGAACACCGAGGTGGTCTCGGCGGTCGCCTCGGGCATGTTCTTGTTCTCGGTCACGTTCGTCTCTCCTCGTCCGAGCCCGGGCGTGGGGCTCACCATGCGGTGCCTGCGATTCTATGTCGGACCGTCCGGCCGCGGGGCCGGGGGCGGTCCCTACCCCTCAGCCCTCCGTGATCTTGGCGTATCCGTCCGAGTCCAGCGTCTGCTCGAGCTGCGTCTCCAGATCGTCGACGTCCGGGATCTCGAGGACGACGATCCACCCCTCACCGTACGGGTCGGAGTTGACTAGCTCGGGCGACGTCTCGAGGGCGGTGTTGACCTCGACGACCTTCCCGCTCAGCGGCGCGTACAGGTCGGAGACGCTCTTGGGCGACTCGACCTCGCCGAACGGTTCACCCGACTCCGTCTCCCCGCCCACGTCCGGGAGCTGGACGAAGACGATGTCACCCAGCTTGGACTGCGCGTACTCGGTGATGCCGATGCGAACTCGGGTGTCGGACACCCGCTCCACCCACTCGTGCTCGTCGGTGTACCGGAGCTGGTCGGGGATGTTCTGGTCACTCACTGACGTGCCCTTCTCGCGTGGCTCACTTGGCGTGTACATCTGGCGACATTACACACCGCCGGACGGCCCCACTGCAGTAGATCCGGGACGGCGCGGGGGGACGGACCGCGCGATCCTCCAGGCCTGCCACAGGTAGATCGACCCGCTCCAGGAGTAGAGGCCCACACCCCAGTACAGGCACGCCTCTCCGAGGATCAGGAAACCCTCCCCGCCGGGGACTCCCGCGAACCCGGCGAGGAGCAGGGGAAGGGACCAGAACAGCGCGAACGTGGCGGCTTTGCCCAGGTAGGTGACCTCCGGTTCGATCCCTCTCCGGCGGTACACGGGGACGGTCCCCACCAACAGCGCGTCCCTGACCAGGAGGATCGCCACGACCCAGACAGGGATGTACCCGGCGACGGCGAAGGCCACGGGCACAGCGGCCACCAGGATGCGGTCGGCGAGGGGGTCGAGACGCTCGCCCCAGGTGGACCGCATGTTCCACAGTCGTGCGATCTTGCCGTCGAGCCAGTCGGAGACGACCAACGCGCCGAGGAGCCACAGCGCCAGCGGCGGGTCGTCCCAGACCAGGATGCTCACCACGAGCACCGGGATAAGCGCGATGCGCGCCAGCGAGATGACGTTGGGGAGCGTCCAGAATCTGTCGCTGACCTGGGGGTCACGCGGCGGCGGTTCGTACCCGAGACCGGGTGGCACCGCGGCGGAGAGGTGCCCGTCGCGCGGTTGCGGGATGCGCGCACCGAGGACCCTGCCCTCGCCGGTCCGCCATTCCCTCAGATCGGTCTCACGCCGTCCCTCCCGCGCCGCGCTCATCGGAAGGTCGACATCATCCCGGAGAAGACGTTGCCACCCGCCGCCATCGGGTTGTCGTGGACCATGTACGTCCACGTCGAGGTGGGCCGCGCCATCGCGTTGGCCACCAGATCCACCCCCGAATCGGTGAACTCGATCTCGGCGAACGTGGTCTCAGACTCCCGGACCGCGTCCGAGGCGAGGTCCCTGAAGTGATCGATCGCGATCCTGTGGAACTCGTCGAGGGGGTTCTCCCGCCCCAGGGCCCTGAGGTGGATGGACTCGCGGACGTCGTTCATCGTCTCCAGGTGACGGGCCCAGCCCCGGTCGAGGTGCCACAGCATGATGTCCCGGCACCCCTGCACCACGGCGTCACGGCCGTGCGTCTCCACGAGTTCGGCGCTGCGCCCGGGATCGTGCGCGGTGAGTTCCTCGAACGCCTTCTCCGTGACCAACAGGGCCGCCCTACGCTCGGCGAGGATGGCGCGTTGCTCGGCGAGGAGTCGGCTGTACCGCCAGGTGTTGGAGTGGATCGCGAGCATCTGGCCCTCGGTGACACGCTGGGCGTGGTCGACCGCGTCCCGGCCACGGTTGCCCTTGAGCAGCCCGCTGATCCTGTCGTGCGCGGTGGGGATCTTCTCGGGTTCCAGGGCCGAGGTCACGACCGGGTCGTCCATCGCGGCGAAGAACACCGAACTTCCGGGGTCTCCCTGGCGTCCGGCGCGCCCGCGCAGCTGGTTGTCGAGCCTCTCCGTCCGGTGCCGCCCGGTCCCCACCACGTGCAGACCGCCGAGTTCGACCACCTCGTCGCGGCGGGATTCGTCGGACCCACCCAGACGGATGTCCGTGCCGCGGCCCGCCATCTGGGTGGAGACGGTGACGTTGCCCACGTCCCCCGCCTCGGCGATGATGGCCGCCTCCTCCTCGTCGTTCTTGGCGTTGAGTACCACGCACTCCACGCCCTTCTCGGACAGGCGTGCGGCGAGCTCCTCCGACTCCGCGACGTCGTGGGTTCCCACGAGCACCGGCTGACCGGTCGAGTGGACGGCGGCGATGTGCTCGACGACGGCCCGGGTCTTGCTGTCGACGTCGATATACGTCCGATCGGCCTCGTCGACCCGGACGCAGGGGGTGTTCGGGTCGATCTGGGACACGCCCAGTGAGTAGAACTCGCGCAGCTGCGCCCCGGCCGCCAGGGCCGTTCCCGTCATTCCGCACACGCGGTCGTATCGGCCGATGAACGCCTGGACCGTGATGCTGTCGAGGATCTGACCGGCCTCCGAGACCGCGACCCCCTCCTTGGCCTCGACCGCCGCCTGCAGTCCGTCCGGCCACCGTTGCAGTTCGGCGACGCGACCCCGCGAGGCGTTGATCAGCTGGACCCGCCCGTCACGGACGATGTAGTCCACGTCCCGCCTCAGCAGGAAACAGGCGTGTAGGGCGACATTGACCTGGACCAGCGTCGTGGCGACATGCTCCGCGTCGTAGAGGTCCCCGATCCCCAGTTCGCCCTCGATCGCCTCGGCACCGTCGTCCGTCAGGAAGATGTTGCGCCGCTCGGAGTCGGTCTCGTAGTGGCGGCCCGCTCGCAGCTTCCGGACCGCGGAGAGGATCTCCCCCGTGGGCGCCTCCCCGGAGGTGGACCCGGCGAGCACCAGCGGGACCAACGCCTCGTCGACGAGGACCGAGTCGGCCTCGTCGACCAGAGCGACGTCGGTCGTGGGCGCGATGAGGTCCGCGGGATCGGTGACCAGCTGCTCCCGCAGCACGTCGAAACCGATCTCGGAGACGGACCCGTAGGTGATGTCGCAGGAGTAGGCGCCGCGACGGTCCTCGCGGGACGACGACTCGGTGACGTGACCCACCGTCAGCCCCAGGAGCTCGAACATCGGCCCCATCCACCGCGCGTCACGGGCCGCGAGGTAGTCGTTGACGGAGATCACGTGGACGGTGTGCCCCTGGAGTGCGTACCCGGCCGCCGCGACCGCACCAGAGAGGGTCTTGCCCTCTCCGGTCGCCATCTCCACCACGTCCCCCGCGAACATCCTCAGTGCGCCCTGGAGCTGGACGTCGAACGGCCTCAGTCCGACGGCTCGGGACGCGGCCTCCCGGGCCAGGGCGAGGAAGCGTGCGAGGTCCTCGGGGGACTCGCCGAAGAGCTGCAGATCGTGGGCGGCGTCCGCGAACTCGGCGTCCTCCATTCCCGAGGCCCAGTCGTCGAAGCCGTGGGACGCCTCGACCGCACTCTGCGCGCGCGAGGTGTCCCGGCCCTGGGTGGAGCCCATCAGCTTCCAGAAGCGGTTGGCGAATCCCACGCGTGGAGTCCTTCCCGGTCTACAGAACAGTTGATGCCACCGTACGCAGGGGCTGACGGGTTCGGCGGCGCACCCCGCTGCTCGCTGCGTCAGCGATCAGGGTCGATCTGCCCGCGCAGCCTGCGCATCGCCTCGGTGGAGAGCATCCGGTCACCGGCGCGGGCCGCCAGGTGCTCGGCCGTGAGGTCCGCGGGACTGGGCGCATGCACGGTGGACGGAGGCCTCACACCGTTCTCGCGCGCGATGTCGTCGAGCCGCGCGGCCTCGGACACCGCGGCGTCGGCGCGGGTCTCCACCGATTCCACCAGTTCGCGGAACGCGACCGCCCGCTCGACCACCTCGGCCCAGACCTCGTCGATAGCCGCGCCCATCCCGGTCAGGATGGTGAACCCGTCACGCGCGGGTGGGACACCCGGCGTCGCCGCCGTCTCGCGGAGTCGGCAGAGGTCTCCGGCGAGCCCCACCACCTCGGTCTCCGCGTCGAACTGCAACCGGATCTCCTCCACTGATCGCCCCCCGCGCACGTAGGCCCGGATCAGTCGGTCGTACAGCCCGCCGACCTCCATGAGCAGCGCCGTGTACATCTCGGGCAGGCGGCGGTTGTCCGCCCGGATCCGTGGGAGAGAGGGCAGCGACTCCACCACGGCCTGGACACGGTGCGGCAGGACGACCCTTCCCATCTCGCGCTGCCCGTAGGCGGCCGCCGCGGTGCCCAACTCGACCATGGTCTTGGGCACCATCGGCACCGGTGCCCTCGTCGGAGTGGAGGCGAGGGCGTCGAAGAGCCGACCCCGGTCCTCCGGGTCCAGGTGGACCCCTCGCTTGCGGTCTGCGCGGATGTCCTTGATCCGATATGCGAAGACACCTGCGCCGCGGGTGAACCCGGTGCGCAGGGCGACGTACCTCCGGTCGAGGTCTGCCAGACGGGTGCGCAACGCCACCCTCAGGACCGACGGCAACGGGGTGCCGAGCAGCCGCCTGAGGTCGTGACGTTGTTCCTCGATCACACGCAATTGGTGGAAACCGCCGACTGTGGGGAAGGGCAGATTCCGGTGGAGTCGCGCGAGCACCACGTCGACGATCCGCGGTTCGACGAGACCACAGGCGACCAGCAGGGCCGCCCGATCGGAGAGTTCTCGGGGTCCCGAGGGGGCCGTGCCCGCGCACAGATCGTCGACGTGGCGGATCAGGCGGGCGCGGGCGTCCTCGCCGTCACCGTCCTGATCGTGACTGGTCATACCCGAGCACCCCTCCCCCGCTCCGGCGGTCACCGCCGATGGACTTCATGCTGCCATGATGCCCCCTTCGGGGATCACATGCCGTCCCGCTCGACCGGAGCGCGGATCCGTCGACGCGCCACGAGTGGGGCCCTACTACTGCTCGGTCGCGATCCGTACGACCATCTTCCCGGTGGTGGCGCCGCGCATCATGTCGAGAAACGCGTCCAGTGTTCTCGATGCCGTCGACGACGGTCTCAACTTCCCGACGGACAGCCGCGACGTCGCGTGGATCGTCACCCAGAACTGTCGCAGGAGGCGACTCGCGGCGCTGGTGTGACGCCTGCGCCCGTGAACCCGGGAGAGGCCGTCACCTCACCTGTCGTCGCGTAGTGGCACCCGGACGTCCCCACCCGACTCCTCGGTGATCCGGCGGCCCATCTGCACGTACGTCGGCTCGGAGACGAAGCCCCCGGCGAAGAGCGCCTGTCCCTGTGCGAACGAGGCGGATCGCCGTATCTGGTCTTCGCCGGCGAACCCGAACACCTCCGCGAGCTCCAGGAGGTCCCTGGGCGAGTTGACGCGCATCAGACCAAGGTTGTCGCACTGCGAGAGCACGTTCGGGTGGATCTTGTTCGGACGCTGGGTCGACAGCAGCAACCACAGCCCGAACTTGCGGCCCTCGGCGGCGATCTGGACCAGTTGGCGGGTGAGCGCACGCTCGACATCGTCCTGGGGGTCCGGCGAGCAGATGTTGTGCGCCTCGTCGATCACGACGAGGATCGGACGTCGCTCCTCGCGCCGCGTCCACAGGTGTTCCAGGACGGCCAACGCCGCGACCTTGGATTCGGCCGGGTGTTGGAAGCCTCCGAGATCCAGCACGGTCGCGCGGGGGCGCTCGTCGATGACGTCCACGACGGAGTTCCCACCTCGGGACCACAGATCCCATTCGAGCACCTGGAGGTTCTCCATCCGGTAGGACAGCCGAACCTCCCCAGGGTCGGTCGACGCTCGCATCCGGTCTATCGCGGTCGTGGGGTCGAAGTGCTCCGCGCGGACGTCGGCGTGCAGGAGGACGTTGTACTCCTCGGCGTCCGCGATGGGGTCAAGCTGCATCAGAGCGGCCTTGGACGCCGGGGACAGGTCGAGATACCGGGCGTGCAGACGCTCCCCCGCGCCGGCGGACGAGCGGAACACCCGGATATCCAGCTCTGACAATCGAGCCGAGTCCGCCCGGTCGGCGTCCTCCCGCGACTCGGGTAGCCGGACGAAGTCGGCGTTGGGGTCCAGGACGACCATCGGGAGTTCGGTGTGCAGGAGCAACTGTTCGAGCACGACCCCCAGCGCGTAGGTCTTCCCGCTGCCGCTCTGACCGCACCAGAAGGTGTGACGGTTGAAACGACTGGCGTCGAGCCGGGCCGGGACGTCCGGAGCGCCCACCGCGCTGCCGATCGTGATCTCGGTCATCGTCACCCCTCATGAGCGCTCTGGTGGAGGAGATCCCATCTAAACACCGGCGTGTAGCCCCGAGGCGCGAAATGAGACAGGGCGGTCTCCCTCGTGGAAGACCGCCCTGCTCGTGTGTTGTGTCGGGCTGACAGGATTCGAACCTGCGACCCCTTGACCCCCAGTCAAGTGCGCTACCAAGCTGCGCCACAGCCCGCCCGCCACCGCGTCTCGCGCGGCGACTGGATCAGACTAGCGCACGCCTGTGGGAGCGCTCCAATCGCCTGGTCACTTGCGCTGTCGACGCTCCTTGACGCGCACGTTCACCCGGACCGGGGAGCCGTCGAAGCCGAAGGTCTCGCGCAGCCGCCGCTCCAGGAACCGCCGGTAGCCGGCCTCCAGGAACCCGGTGGAGAAGAACACGAACGTGGGGGGCCGGGTGGTGGCCTGCGTACAGAAGCGGATCCGCGGGAGCTTCCCGCCCCGCATCGGCGGCGGGGTGGCGGCCACGACCTCGCTCATCCACGTGTTGAGTGGACCGGTGGGGATGCGCTTGTCCCAGGAGTCGAGTGCGCCCTCCATCGCCGGCACCAGCTTGGCCAGGGCACGGCCCGTGGTGGCCGAGATGTTCACCCGGTAGGCCCACGTGAGGATCTTGGACAGCTCCCTGTCGATCTCCTTGTCCAGGTCGTACCGGCGGTCCTCGTCCACCAGGTCCCACTTGTTGAAGGCGATCACCAGCGCCCGACCGGCATCGGCGACCATGGAGATGACCCGCAGGTCCTGCTCCGTGATCGGTTCGGAGGCGTCCAGCAGCAGCACCACGACCTCGGCGGCCTCGATGGCACCACGGGTGCGGAGCGAGGCGTAGTACTCGTGCCCGTAGGCCTGGTTGACCTTCCTCCGCAGACCGGCGGTGTCCACGAAGCGCCAGGTCTTGCCGCCCAACTCGACGAGCGAGTCCACCGGGTCGACGGTGGTGCCCGCGACGTTGTCGACCACCGACCTCTCCTCGCCGGTGAGCTTGTTGAGCAGGCTCGACTTGCCGACGTTGGGCTTGCCGACCAGCGCCACGCGCCGCGGCACGTCGGTCGTCTCACGCATCCGGGCCTTGGAGGGCAGCCGGCGGAGGATCTCGTCGAGCAGGTCGGCGGTGCCGCGGCCGTGTGCGGCGGAGATGGCGTAGGGCTGGTCGAGGCCCAGCCCCCAGAACTCGGCCGACTGCAGCTCGGCCTTCTCGCTGTCGACCTTGTTGACCGCCAGGATCACGGGGGTGTCCGAGCGGCGCAGGCTCTTGGCCACGGTCTCGTCCGCCGAGGTGATGCCCACGTTCCCGTCGCACACCAGGACGATGAGGTCGGCGGTGCCCATGGCGATCTCGGCCTGCTGGGCGATGGAGCGGTGCATGCCCTTGGCGTCCTGCTCCCACCCACCGGTGTCCTGCACCATGAAGGTGCGGCCGTTCCACAGGGCTTCATAGGAGACGCGGTCCCGGGTCACCCCGGGGACGTCCTCCACCACGGCCTCGCGACGACCGATGATCCGGTTGACCAGCGTGGACTTGCCCACATTGGGCCGTCCCACGATGGCGACGGTGGGCAGGATCTCCACCCCGTCGATCTCGGCGCCGATCTCGTCGGCCCACTCCTCGGCCACGGCGTCCCAGTCCGTGTCGTCGTTCCACGCGTCCTCGACGGTCTCCTCGACCGGACCCGTGGGGAGGTCGAAGTCCTCGTTGCTGCTCACTGTGTGTTCCCTTCTGCGGCGTCGCCGTGCGACGCGTCGGCGCCCTCCGCGAGTGCGACCAACCGGTCGAGCACCTCGTCGAGGGTGAGGTCTGAGGTGTCGATGACGATCGCGTCCTCGGCCGGCCGGAGCGGGCTCGCGGCGCGGGTGGAGTCCTTGCGGTCCCGCTCGATCACCGCGGCCAGCACCTCGTCGTAGTCGGCGTCACGGCCGGCGGCGCGATCCTGTTCGGTCCGGCGCCGGGCCCGGATCTCCGGGCTCGCGGTGAGATAGACCTTCACCTCGGCGTCGGGGAGCACCACCGTGCCGATGTCGCGGCCCTCGAGGACGACCGTGCCACCTCCGGAGGCCAGGCGACGCTGGAGCCCGACCAGGTTGGCCCGGACCTCCGGGACGGCGGAGACCGCCGAGACGCCCGCGGTGACACGGGCGGTGCGGATCTCGTCGCTCACGTCCTCGCCGGCGAGGAGGATCCGCTCGGATCCCGCGTCGGTGCCGATCTCCATCGGCAGATCGGCGGACGTGGCGATCACCGCGGCGGCGTCCTCCGGGTCGATCCCGGCGCGCAGAACCTGCAGCGTGGCCACCCGGTACATCGCACCGGTGTCGAGGTACGCCCCACCGAGCCGCTCGGCGAGCGTCCGGGCGAGCGTCGACTTGCCGGTACCGGCGGGACCGTCGATCGCGATCCGTCGCCGCGGGACGCCGGCGGGTCCGGCCGGCGCGCTCACAGGCCCACCGCGGAGTAGAGATCCGAGACCTCTTTACGGTTGAGCTTCCGGAAACTCCCCGCGCGCTGGTCGCCCAGCGCGACGGCGCCGAAGCGGATCCGCACCAGCGACTCGACGGGATACCCGACCTCGTCGAGGATCCGGCGGACGATGTGCTTACGCCCCTCGTGGAGCACCACCTTGACCAGCGAGCGTCCCTCGTGGACGTCGACGATCGCGAACTGGTCGACCTTGGCCGGGCCGTCCTCGAGCTCGATGCCCTCGCGTAGCTTCTTGCCGACGCCCTTGCCGACGACCCCCGTCACGGTGGCCATGTAGGTCTTGGACACCTCGTAGGACGGGTGCATCAGACGGTGCGAGAGCTCGCCGTCGTTCGTCACCAACAGCAGCCCCTCGGTGTCGGCGTCCAGGCGGCCCACGTGGAAGAGCCGCTGTCCGGCGTCGACCCGGTCGGCGACCAGGTCGCCCACACAGGGCCGACCCATGTCGTCCGACATGGTGGTGTGGTACCCGCGGGGCTTGTTCAGCGCCAGGTAGACCAGGTCGTCGTCGAGGACGATCCGGGTGCCGTCCACGCGGATCACCGCCGTGGTGGGATCGACCTTGACGCCCATCTCGCGCACGATCTTCCCGTTGACCTCCACCCGCCCTCGGGCGATGAGGTCCTCCGAGGCCCTGCGGGAGGCGATCCCGGCCTGTGCCAGGATCTTCTGGAGGCGGACCGGTGAGCCGTCTCGGCCAGCGGACTCAGTCATGAGTGCGTCACATCTCTTCGTTCTGGTGTTCATGGGCGGGGTCGGGCGCAGCGGTTCTGCGCCGCCCCAGGGGTATCCGCGGGTCCTCCGCGGGATCGTCGCTCATCTCGTCGACCAGGTCGACATCCGGCAGCAACGGGGCGATGTCCGGGAGCTCGTCGAGCGACGTCAGCCCCAATCTTTCCAGAAATAGCTCCGTGGTCCTATACAGGATGCCCCCGGTGTCCGTATCGGTGCCGCATTCCACGGCCAGACCGCGGGCCACGAGGGTCCGCATCACGCCGTCCACGTTGACCCCGCGGACGGCCGCCACGCGCGACCGTGTGACGGGTTGCCGGTAGGCGATCACCGCGAGGGTCTCGAGTGCCGCCCGGGTGAGGGTGGACCGGGTGCCGTCGGTGAGGAGGCGCTCCACGTACGGCGCGAACTCCCGACGCGTGTAGAGGCGCCACCCCTCGTCGGTCCGCCTCAGATCGATCCCGCTGCCCACCCTCGTGAGGTCGTCCCGCCACGCCCGCAGCTCGGCCGCCACCTCCGCGGGCGTCGAGCCCGCCGCCGCCGCCAGGG
>NZ_JAALED010000122.1:0-9320 GCF_014145155.1 Dietzia sp. B19
TGCTATCCGAAGCACGTCCCTAACAGGCTCGTCACGCGGCTAGGCGCCCGTGCTCGATGCTCGCACCGGACTTGCCTACCAGCCTGAGAATCACGACTTCTTCGGTGGCCGATACCGTCAGCGGTATATACCTCGATCCGTTTCTACCGACGACGGTTTTCACCTCTGGCGAAACTACTCAGGAAGTGCGTTTCGAATAGCTGCCTCGATAAACTCAGACACGGTCTCCCCTTGTTGGATGGCCGCGATCTTGGCTCTCCGGTACACCTCAACATCAAGCGCTAGAGATGTCTTCGTACGCCGAGGACCGGCCGGACGTGCGGCTTCAGAAGCAGAGAACGTTTCCGAGACCGGCCGGATGGGAGCTGCGGCCCGTGGTCGCAAACTACGGCTCACCGGTTCCGATTTGCCACTCATTTAGTCACCTCAACGATCTCGTCCATCAGGTCTCGATAGCCGAAGAAGCTTGTTGGACATGTGCCGAATGACTGGCGTATCGCCTGTCGCTTCCCAATCACATTCTCGAATACGAACACCCCTTCCGATTCAAGGGCCTCCTTTGTGAGCTCGAGCAGCTTAGTGCCGAGCTCAACGCTCGTGAGAAGGACGCCAGCTGGCTTATGTGCAGCAGCCTCCAACGTCGGCCAGACGCGCTGGAGGTCCAACCCAGACGGCGCAGTGGGGACCACGACAACATCAGCCGCATCGATCGCGGCCTGAATGATGTCAGCAGCACCCGGAGGCGTGTCGATCACTGTGATGTCGCTACTAGATGCGCGCGAAAGCGTGATCTTGTTCGCGGGCGAGACTTGAAACGGCAAAGGCGCACTCCCCTCCGTCGCAATCTCAGCCCAACTAGTGGCCGACCCCTGAGGGTCCGCGTCTAGCAACTCAGTCGACTTGCCCTGCGCGCTCGCGACCGTCGCTAGGTAGATGGCAGTGGTCGTCTTACCGACGCCACCCTTGGTGTTAACTACCGCAATCTTCAAAACCCGCTACACCTCAATCTTTCTATACCGCGATACCGCTGTACCTATTTTGGTCATCACCTTGATACCAAAACTGCAGCACAGGAGCGCGCCAGCCACGCCGGACATCCCGAAATACCTTTGGAAAGATAGCGGTACATCAGTAATCACCGTCAGACGGGTACTGGTGTTGCGGTGTGTACCGGTGTCGGTTTTGCGGTATATACCGCCGTGGATGTGCCGCAGCCGATGACCGCCTACAGAGCCGTAGGCGGCGCCAAAAACTCCACCTCACCTAGGCGTGTCGATAGGATTTGTGGCGCCAAGTGTGGGAGTTTTCCTCCCATGGCGACGAAGCAGCGGGGCCCCGGGCGACCGTCATTCGGCGAGCGCATGCGCGTGCCCGTCCGTATGGCCCCTGAGGTGTACGAGGCACTTCGGGTGGAAGCCAGGTCTAGAGGCGTCTCGATGTCTCAATACTTGTCTGACCTCGCCGCCATCAATCTTGGCCTGCCCGAGGCCGTAGTTCCACCTGCAGATGAGGAGGCAATTTCAGCGTGAAGCGGTGGCCGGCCCGCGCCCGGCCAACAGTTGAACACCCCGCAACCCTGAAATGACTGATCCCGGCCCACTGGCAGGTGGACCGGGATCGAAAGTCAAGAGTTCGAGTTACCGCTCAAACTCGGTGTTGCTCACCAATTAGGAGAGCTGTGCTTCCAGGCACCTCTCAGAGTAAGTCATACCCATCGGATGGTCCAGTCGATCTGATCGGCGTGTCTCGCTCTGACCGCGATAACCTCACAACCCGAGATTCCACCTGGTGGTGGGACTCTGTGGTGTGCGCGTGGAGTCCGCGCCCGTATGTGCGTGTCGACTCGCACAAGGCGCATACCTTCGCCGCCACCAGGCGTCTCACCGACGGCGCGCCGGGGGAGGGGACGCCTTTCGCCCTGCACTTGACCGATGAATCGGGCAAGTTTCGGCTCCTCGCGCTCGATTTTGACGCCCACCATGCCGGCTCAACGGCAGACAAAGACCTCGCAGCGTGCACAGCTGCCTTGACTGCCGCGGGCATCGAGCACCTGGTGTGCTCGTCAGGACCTGGTGGGGGATACCACGTATGGATCCGGCTGAGCACCGCCGTCTCCGCGCAGCGGCTGGCACCGATCCTCGACGCTTTCAGCGCCGCGTGGCCCTCGCTGGATCGGGGCCCGCTGGCTAACTCGCGCACGGGTTGTGTCCGCGCCCCGGGCTCGCCCCACCGCGCCGGCGGCACATCGATGCCCCTGACAGATCCGCATATCCGGCCGGTGTCCCTGCGGGCCTTGCGCACAGTTCTCACGCAGCTGACACAACCCCCTCAGAGCAAGGGCGCCTCCGCCGCCGGTGCTGGGATCGCCCCGGTTCCTGTGCACGTCGATGTGCAAGGCCATCCGTACCTGGCCGGGCCCAGACGCCCCCTGAACCCACAGATTCGTGCCCTTGCCCGCGCCCCGATCACCGACCGCACGGATGCCTCCGCGGTGGGGTGGTCGGTCCTGCTGGCCTGCGCCCACGCCCGGATGCAGTATCGCGACCTGCACGAGGCTGCCTTAACTGACCGTTGGCCCGGGTTGGAGTTCGTCCGCACCCACCGCACCAACGCAGGGGAGCGCACCCCCCGGTTAGACGCGACCGCCGAGTTGGCCCGCCAGTGGGCCAAAGCCGTCACCGCAGCCAGCTACACCCAGTCCAGCACTGCAGGACCCTCGCCCGCCCGCCGCGCTGCCGAGACCACTGTCGCCGACCTGCTCACCCGCATGGACTCCCAACCCCACCGGTGGTCCGGCAAGACCGGAGCCCAAGACCGCCTCGTGCTCCTGGCACTGGCAGCCCGCACCGTCGCAGCCGCGACAGCGGAGGTGCACCTGTCCGAGCGCGACTGGGCCCTGGCCGCAGGTCTGACCAGAGACACCGTCGCCGACCGGCTGAAAGCGCTTGTCCAGCAGGGGTGGGTCGCCCGCGTGCAGCGAGCAGCCGGCCCCTGGGCGGCAGTGTGGCAGATCGTAAGACCCGGGGGCGGGGAGCAAAGAAGTGGCGCAGTATTTACCCCGGAGATGCAGAGCCAGCTTGACGCTGAGCTCGAATGCGCCCGAGAGGACATCTGGCATGCCCGTGCTCTCGGGGTGTTGGGCATGCGTGTGTGGACGCACCTGTCCGCTGGCCGCCTATCGGTGCGTGAGCTGGCGACCAGGCTCGGGATCTGCCCGGCGACGGTGCGCAGCAAACTGCGCGCACTGCACTCTCTGGGTCTGTGCACCGCTGATGGCCGCGTGTACCGGGGTCGGTCGCGGTTAGCGCGAGCGGCCGTTGCTGCTGGTGTCGATGGTGCGCACGCCGATCGGGTGCGCCTGTACCGGCTGCATTCGGCGGTGTTCGTGTGGTGGTTCACCACCCGGCACCAGCCGCAGCGCTCCGACGCGTTGGGGGAGTGGGGCGAATTCCCCGACCCTGATGAGGCTGAGCAGATCCACCCGACCGACATTGCGCTGGCCTACGGCGCTACCTCGACCGGCCCGCCAGTGTCGGCCACCACCTGGGGCGCGGCGATGGCTGCCCAAGATCTTCATCGCGAGGCCGATCCCGACAGTTGGTGGGAGCTGGTCGCCGCAGCCCGCGCGGCACTGCCCGCCCCCGACATGCTGCTCGCCCCGCACCAGTGGGCTCGCACCGCAGCCTGACCACTGGCGCCAAACGAGCAGGGGCGAGTCACCACAGGTCGGGGGAGGAGTCGGGTGATGGCCCCCATGGCGAGCTCGTCGTGGGATGGGTGTCCGGGCCGGGTTCGTGTTCTGCGGCTCGGGATTCGAGGTAGGAGGCGACAAAGTCCTCGGCAGTGAAGGACGCTGCACGGGCTACCGCCGTGGCCACAGGGTCGGCGGTGAGGGCGCGGTGGGTCTCTGCAAGCCAGGTGGTCAGTTCGGTGTCGCATCCCGGGGCCGCGGGTGGGGGAGTGGGCAGGGTGTTGGTGTCGGTGGTCTCACCGGTCGCGTGGCGTATCCGGTGGGCGATGACGGTGCCTGGCTTGTTGGCAGTGTCGAGGGTGTCGGTGGCGTTGTCCCATTCCTCGCGGGGGTCGAGGCCTCGGATGGCTGCGTCGGTCCACGCGCCTTCCAGGGCCTGGTATTGGTCGGGGTCTGCCTCGAGCTGGTGGGCGTAGGCACGGGGGAGTGCGTCGATGTAGGCCGGGAGGGTGGCGGCGGTAAAATCGCGGGCGGCGAGGTCCACGCCGTGGCGGTAGAGCTGGGCGAGCCGTTCGTCGCTGGTGGCGGCCGCGTATTCCTGGCGCAGGGTTTCGGTGGCCGAGGCCTGGTGGGTGTCGCGGGCCAGCACCCCGGTGAGCACCTGCTCGGGTGTGGGGGCGTGGTGGTCGCCGGCGGAGTGCATGTGTGCGTCTTCGGCGCCCGTGTCGAGGGTGGGTTCGCATACGGCGTAGGCGTGGTTTTCTCGTCTGCCGCGGGTCATGGCGACATACAGGCCGGCACGGTCCACGCCAGCGTCGATGACGGCGTGGACGGTATCGACGGTGGCGCCCTGGGCGCGGTGGATGGTGGCGGCGTAGCCGAGGTGGATGCTCTTGTCGGCGTAGCTGGCGGGGATGAGCATGTCTTGGCCGGTGGAGGAGTCGCGTACTGCCAGTGAGCCATCATCGGTGATGCCGGTGACGGTGAATAGTTGGCCGTTGATGACCCGTCCGAGGTAGGTGCGGTTCTCGGTGTAGAGCGTGGAGTTGGTTCGGGCGATGACGGTGTCGCCGACACCAACGGTGTCGCCGCGAGCGACCCTGGTGGTGTGTGCGTCGTCGACGAGGCCGTGGGCGATCCGGTCGGCTCGGATGACCTCGTTGAGGGTGTCGACATCGGTGTTGGTCGAGGCGATGATCAGTGCCTGGCGGCCCGCCTTGGTGTCGGCGAGGAACGCCTCGGCGGCGTCGGTGAGCATCTGCTCGCGGTGCCCGCCGGTGATCCATCCGCGCTCGTTGTAGAGAGCCAGTGCGCCGGGATCGCCTTCGCGCAGGCCCAGGGTCGCGTCGGCTTGTTCGGTGTCTGAGCCCATGCGCATGACCTCGCGCAACTGAGGCGTGCCTGGGGTGCGGGTCAGGTCGGCGAACAGACCGCCGGTCTCGACTGCCGCGAGCTGTTTGGGGTCGCCGATCAGGCGGAGGATGGCCCCGGATTCGGCGGCGATTTCGGTCAGTGCTGCGAGGTTCTCGGTGCTGGCCATGCCGGCTTCGTCCACGAGAAGCATGTCCCCAGGTTTGATCGTGACCGGCAGTGCGTCGAGGGTCTTTCCGGGTAGGGTGGGGTGCTTGCCCATCCAGGTGAAGGTCAGTGAGTCGATGGTGTGACAGTCGGTGCCGATGTCGCCTGCGAGGACGGCCGCTGCTGCTGCGGAGGGTGCCAGACCGATGACCGATCGGCCGGTGTCGCGCCAGGTTCGGGCGACGACCTTCATGGATGCGGTCTTGCCGGTCCCAGCCGGTCCCACGCCTGCGGCGAGCAGTGTTCCGGCACCGATGAGATGCGCCGCGAGGGCAGTTTGTCCGGCGTTGAGGGACCATCCTTCGGCGTCCTCGTGCGTCTTCAGTGCGCGGTCGAGATCGGCGCGGGTAGCGATCACCGCGACCGGCGAGTGGGCCGCCTCCAGGGTGGCGGTCTCGGCGTCGAGGACTGCCTGGGTGGTGTATTTCTCGGCGTTTGCGTGCCGGTCAATGCCGGCCCCGTCCGGCCCGGTCAACGCACCCGGAAGGTCCAGACTCTCCGGCGGGGTCAGCTGCACCACGAGCTCTCCCATGGCGGTGGCCATGACCTGTTCGTGCGCCTGGTCCAGCGCCTCGGGGCCCTCGAATCGGTAGCCCTTGAGCACGGTGGAAACGGCGGTCTCGACGTGGGAACGGCGAAACTGCGCTCGCCGAGCTGTCACCGCGTCAACCGCCTGCTCGGCCACCTGTCGGGCGTGGACCTGGGCGTCGAACAGCTCCCGCGACAGCTGGCTCTGACCCTGCCCGGTGACCTCGCCAACCACGCTGTCCACTGCGTGCGTGCCGACGACTTTTTCGGCCATCTCCCGCCAGGTGGCGCGGTGTTCGGTCAGTGATTGGGCGGGCTTTCTGGCGTCGCGGGTGTCGAGGATGGCCTTCTGCCACAGGGCGTAGGACGCCCGCTGGGAAGGCTGCCGATTGTTCTTCTCAACGTACTCAGCCACCAGTCGGTCATAGACCGGCCTGGCCAGGGCCCGGCGGGAGGAGAAGGCGTCGATCAGGCGGCGGTCGATCCCAGCGATCTCCCATATGGGTGCCTTGTCCGGGTGCGGGTAGTTGGCCTGGAACTCCACGCCCATGCGACGGGTCAGAAGGTCGTGCAGGATCGCGTCATACCGAGCGGAAATGGCTTGGTGCATCTGATGGATCGCGCGAGAGTCCAGCGACAGCCACCGCCCGTCAGGGCCTTGGACCTTGTTGGCCACAAGGACGTGGGAGTGCAGGTCCGGGTCCCCGCACCGGGTATCAAAATGGGTGAACTCCGAGGCGATGATCCCGCCGGTTGTGACCTGCTTGATACCGCCGGTCCCGACGCGCGTGTAGATCGCGTTGTCCTCGGCCCATGCCAGTGCTTCGGCCACGGCTTCGTGATGCAGGGCGGCCACTTGGGAGGCAGTCTGCTCGTCGGCCAGCGCCCACAGGACGCTGACACTTTTCACCGGAGAGAACGTGAAATCGAACCCTGCAACCGCCTGGCGCACCTGGTCGCGCTCCCGGTTGACCCACGCGATGACGTCCTTGCCGGAGGCGTGCTCGTAGCCGAACTTCTCCGCGTAATACGGCCGTGCGGCGCCCTCGGCGATCTGGCCTCGTTCATCGGCGGTGGGGCGCCGCCCTTCGACAGCGAGGAACGTCTTTTCCGCGGCGGATATCGCTTCCAGAACGTCCACGCCGCCGGTGTAGATGGGGAAGGATCGGCCGAGCTTGCAGGCCGACAGGCTTTGGCCGTCGGCCATCATCTGATCGGTATCCGGATGCAGGCCTTCGCCGTACAGGGCCGCCATCTGCGCCTCGGTCACCGTCGACCCAGAGGCCACGGACTGGGAGTTCAGCCCCTGAAGTCCACTACCGATCCATCGTCCCGGCGGGGTCCCCTTAGCGGCGTAGTAGTCCGACAGGGCCATGCCTTGCGGGTCGGCGTCGTGAGTGGCGACCGAGCGCAGCAGGTACTGGTATCCAGTACCCGCATGGACCGCCCGCAGACTCATCACATACGCCAGCGTATGCGGCCCGTAACGGCCGCGTCTACGCGCCAGCACGCGCGCAGCGCTGACCAGCGGTTTTCCCTCCTTCACTGAGAGTGCCTACTGTGTGTGGCTGTTTAATCGAGCGGTAGCGGGTGCTCAGTCTGGCCACAACGGTGGCGGCTCTACGGGGGACGGAATGAGCGACGCGGTGGCCGATGGGGGAGTGGTTGCTGCTCGCGGGTGTCGTAGGAGTGCTCTAGGGTTTGGTCCATGGCTGCTACGAAGACTGATTCGCGTTCCCAGACCGCCCGGGCCCGTGCCCGCCAAGCCATGGCTGACGAGCTCGAGCGGGCGCGCAAGCGCGAGTCCAAGCTAGTGGCGGTGTTCTCCGCGATCGACGCCCGCGCCGACGCAGAGGCTGCCCTAGGGGAGGCGCTGATCGAGCTGAAGGGCCTCGGGGTCGCGCAAGCAGACCTGGCCGAGATGACTGGACTGTCCGCCCGCGAGGTCGGCGCCGCGATCCGCGCCGCGAAGGACCGCACCGTCACCGGGGAAGGAACACCGGAGACCACTGACGAGCAGGCGTCGGACACGGCCTCGGACCACAACGGTGCCGAGCCACACTGACCCGCGCACCAGTCCCGCAGACGTGGACATTCCTCTGCCAGGCCTGGACCTGATTCCGGCGCCTGCCCCCTCGGCCGCGGCGCGGCGGTCTCGTCCCTACAGTTCGACACTGCCGCCCACCCAGGCGGCGATCGACGCGTTCTGGTCCCGGGTCGTCAAAGCGCCCGGGGACGGGTGCTGGTTCCTGATCTCAGCGATCAGCGGCGTCGACGGGTATACACGCCTGACGTGGAGATCGGGTGGGATCAGTCGAACCGAGTCCGGGCACCGATTCGCACTCCTGCTCGCCGGCCAACTGGACGATGGCGTGGTGGCCGAACACCGCTGCAACGAACCCCTGTGCGTACGCGTCGACCCGGGGCATGTCGTCGCCTCTACCCAGTCAGCAAACCTGCGCTACGCCGTCGCGTGCGGTCGCACCGGCGCCATCCGCAACCCCGACCAACACACCAACCGCCACGCCCGATCCCTAGCCGTGCGAGACGCACTCGCCGGCGGCTGGGACGCGCGCGCCTACGCCCGCGCCTGTGGCAACGCCGCGCCCCTCGACACACCCTCACTGTTCTAGAGCCTGGGGAGTACAGTCGCTCGCAGTAGTGGCCTCGCCGACGGCGGGGCCTTTCTTTTTGGCGGCTCCGGATGTGTCAGCGGGCCGCTGTTTGTCGACGTTGGCGGCGCAGCTGCCAGTACCGCGGGATCGTCCATCGCAGCGGGGTCCTATCGATCACCCACAGCGCTATCGCCGACCGATAGCGCACGCCCGTGTCGCACCGCGAACGACCAATGACCCACGAACCACGCCAACAGCCCCAGCGCCGCGACCGTCGGCGCCCACGTACGGCCTTGCAGCACACCGAGCAGCCCAATCACTGCGCAGAACCCACCGGCCCCACGCGCGACCGGAGGCACGGCCAAGGCGCCGGCAGCGACCACCGCGGTAGCCTGCAGCGCCGTCGTCAGATCCCACATCGGGACTCCTCCTTGCCGCCCGTCTGCTCGCAGCAGAGCACCCATTCGTGGGCGCGGCTCGTGCCGACCTGTTTTCGGTTGACCTGCTGTCAGTGTGACTTCTCCCCCCGACAGTCAGTGCCCCACGTGCCCTGGCGAGCTCCGCTAGGACTCGCCCGGATGTTCCGGCGTGCGGGCGGCCTCGCGCAGCGAATCCAGCACCTCCCGCAGTGTGTCTGAGGTTGCCTCCGCCCGGACCCGTGCCCGGTCGGACTCCTCGGCCTTGGTGCGTGCGACGGCGGCGTCCTGGCGCGTTTCCTCGAGCTGGCCGCGCAGCTGCTCGAGCTCGTCGCGCATTCCCTCGAGCTCGCCGAGTGCTCGGTCGCGGGATGCGACCGCATCGTCCCGCTCTGCAGCAGCCTGCTCGGCCGCCTCCAGGGCGTGGGCCTCACCCGCGCGAGCAGCATCGAGCGCGACCGCCGTGGCCTCATCCGCCTGCTCCGCGGCCCG
>NZ_JAALED010000123.1:0-7114 GCF_014145155.1 Dietzia sp. B19
GGCGACGGGATCCCCGGTCGCCGTGCGCGCCACGGCGCGGCACAGCGCGACGATGCCCGTGGGGGTGACCGTGTCCGAGAGTCCCTTCAGGGCCCGGTCGGTCGCCACGGACACCGGGATCCCGGCGGAACGGGCTGCGTCGACCAGGCCGGCGAACCGGTCGAGTGCGTCGGCGGTGCAGAAGATCTCGACCGCGACGCCGGTGGCCACCGCCGCCTCGACCGAGTTGGTCCCCTCGGCGAGGAACCGGCCGGCCTTACGCCTGGCGGCGGCGCGGTGGAGCTTGGATGCGGAAACGACCCGCGGGGTCCGTTCGGTGAACGGATCCGCGGGTCGTCCCGTGCCCTGTTCGGGCGGAGTGTTCGTCAATTCGCGGGTGTCAGGCAGCCGGAGCGTTGACGTCGGCCGGCAGCGCCTTGCGCGCGACCTCGACCAGCGCCGTGAAGGCGGCCGGGTCGGTGACGGCGAGGTCCGCGAGGACCTTGCGGTCGACCTCGACGCCGGCGAGCTTGAGGCCCTGGACGAAGCGGTTGTACGTCATGTCGTTGGCGCGGGCCGCGGCGTTGATGCGGGAGATCCACAGCTTGCGGAAGTCGCCCTTGCGCGCACGACGATCGCGGTAGCTGTAGGTCATCGAGTGGAGCATCTGCTCCTTAGCCTTGCGGTACAGCCGCGAGCGCTGTCCGCGGTAGCCCTTGGTGGACTCGAGTACGGTCCGACGCTTCTTCTGGGCGTTGACTGCCCTCTTCACGCGTGCCACTGATCAATCCTCACTGGTTTGGGTCGGTCGCTCGTGGGCGACCGGAAGTTTCTTCGAAGGTGGGAGGGCTCAGAGCCCGAGAAGCCGCTTGATGCGGGGGACGTCGGCCGGGGCGACATCCGTACGGCCGTCGAGGCGACGGGTGCGCTTGGTGGGCTTCTTCTCCATGATGTGGCGACGGTTGGCCTGCTGGCGGACCAGCTTGCCGGTTCCGGTCTTCCGGAAGCGCTTGGCGGTGCCCTTGTGGGTCTTCATCTTCGGCATGATCGGTCTTCCTCACATGGTTCGTCCCGGAAGGCCCGGTGGGACCTCGGGTGTGCGGACGTCGGGCGTCCGTGGTCTGGGCGGCGGAGGGCCTATTCGGAAGCGGGGTCCGTGACCTTGGACTCCTGCGCCTTGGCGCGGGTCTTGGCGCCCTTGTGGGGGGCGACGACCATGGTCATGTTGCGGCCGTCCTGCTTGGCACTGGTCTCGACGTATCCGTATTCGGTGATGTCGTCCGCCAGCCGCTGGAGCAGCCGGTACCCGAGCTCGGGGCGGGACTGCTCGCGACCGCGGAACATGATCGTCACCTTGACCTTGGAGCCCTTCTCGAGGAAACGGACGACGTTCCCCTTCTTGGTCTCGTAGTCATGGGTGTCGATCTTGGGCCGGAGCTTCTGCTCCTTGACCACGGTCTGCTGCTGGTTCTTCCGCGACTCGCGCTCTTTCTGCGCCGCCTCGTACTTGAACTTTCCGTAGTCCATGATCTTGCAGACCGGCGGGCGCGCGGTGGGCGCGACCTCGACGAGGTCCAGATCGGCCTCGAGGGCCAGACGAAGTGCATCCTCGACACGAACGATCCCCACCTGCTCGCCCCCGGGGCCGACGAGTCGGACTTCGGGGACACGGATTCGTTCGTTGATACGTGCTTCGGCGCTGATGGGCCCTCCTCGGTAGATGGTGCTCTGTCCGCGACCGCTCGCGCGGTCGCGCATCCGCCCTCGAGGTACCCACGGCACCACCGGACACACCGGCGATACCGAGAAGGCCCCACGGCACGGATACCGGGGGGCCTCTCACTCCTCACCCGTCGACGAGACGTCTCCGCGATACGCTCGCAGACCCCTCGTCGGGGGTGGTGACCATCAAACAACCCAGGGCGTCGGATGGTGGGAGATCGGGCTCCTCTTGGACGTCGGAACCCACCACGAAGCGGATTCCCACAGTCGGAGCAGAACTCTACCAGGATTCCCGGGGACCCCCAAACCGGTCCGACCGCCCGGAGTCGCCCGGCCCGTGGGACAGTGTTCGGCATGAACACCGACCACCCCGCGTCCACAGATCCCGCCGCCGACGCGACCGCAGAGAGTTCTCTCGAGGACCATCTCGACGCCCGCGAGGTCGAGATCGTCGAACTCGCCGACGTCCCCGCCCAGGAGATCATCTTCCGCTCGATCGTCGTGCTGATGAGCGCCGCGGCGGAGAAGCTGGGGCTGTCCGACGACGACCCGACCGCGAGCCCGCATCTCGACCTCGACGAATCGCGCAAGCTGATCACCTCGCTCGCCGGACTCGTGACCGGGTCCGCCGAGTACCTCGGGCCGCAGGCCAGCGTGGTGCGGGATGGTCTCCAGGGGTTGCAGCGCGCGTTCCGCGAGGCCAGCGCGTTCCCCGACGAGCCCGGCGAGGGTCCTGGCGAGAAGTTCACCGGCCCCGTCTACTGACCCCCGACTGCCCGACGCCGGGGTACGCGACGCCACGGTCGCACCCTCCGGCGTCGGGTCAGCGCAGGGCCCGTGCCTTGCGTGCCGCCTTGGCCGCGGTCTTGTCCGACGCCGTCTTCCTCGCGGGCGCCTTCTTCGCGGGCGCCTTCGTGGCCGCGGCCTTGCTCGCCGCCGCCTTCTTGGCGGGCGCACCATCGACCGACACCGGGACGGTCCGGGATCCCTCCGGGCCCTCCTGCGTGACCGGGAGGACCTGCGCGAGGAAGCGACCGGTGTGACTCTCCGGCACCGCCGCGACCTGTTCGGGGGTGCCCTCGGCCACGACGACGCCACCGCCGGCGCCACCCTCGGGCCCCATGTCGATCACCCAGTCGGCGCTCTTGATCACGTCGAGGTTGTGTTCGATCACGATGACGGTGTTGCCCTTGTCGACCAGCCCCTGGATCACCAGGAGGAGCTTGGTGATGTCCTCGAAGTGCAGACCCGTGGTGGGCTCGTCGAGGATGTAGACGGTCCGTCCACTCGACCGCTTCTGCAGCTCGGCCGCGAGTTTGACCCGCTGCGCCTCACCGCCGGACAGCGTGGGTGCCGACTGGCCCAGACGCACGTACCCCAGGCCGACCTGCGAGAGGGTCTTGAGGTACCGGTGGATCGAGGTGATCGGCTCGAAGAACTCGCACGCCTCCTCGATGGGCATGTCGAGCACCTCGGCGATGGTCTTGCCCTTGTAGTGCACCTCGAGGGTCTCGCGGTTGTACCGGGCGCCGTGACACACCTCGCACGGGACGTAGACGTCCGGCAGGAAGTTCATCTCGATCTTGAGCGTGCCGTCCCCCTGACACGCCTCGCAACGGCCGCCCTTGACGTTGAACGAGAACCGCCCCTGCTTGTAGCCCCGGACCTTGGCCTCGGTGGTCGCCGCGAACAACGTCCGGATCTTGTCGAACACCCCGGTGTACGTGGCCGGGTTGGACCGCGGGGTGCGACCGATCGGTGACTGGTCCACCTGGACCAGCTTGTCGAACGACTCCACCCCGTCGATGCGGGAGTGCCGTCCGGGAACCTGGCGCGCCCGGTTGAGCTGGTTGGCCAGCGAGGTGGCGAGGATGTCGTTGACGAGCGTGGACTTGCCCGAGCCGGACACGCCGGTGACGGCACACAGCACACCGCCCGGGAACACCACGTCGACGTTCTTGAGATTGTTCTCGCGTGCCCCGCGCACGTGGAGGACCTTCTCCGGGTTCAGTCCACGCCGCGTGTCGGGCACCGCGATCGACCGCCGCCCCGCCAGGTAGTCACCCGTGAGCGACTCCTCGCTGGCCAGCAGCCCCTCGTAGTCCCCGGAGTGCACCACCCGTCCGCCGTGTTCGCCGGCCAGGGGTCCGATGTCCACGATCCAGTCCGCCGCGCGGATGGTGTCCTCGTCGTGCTCCACCACGAGCAGCGTGTTCCCCAGGTCCCTCAGCCGGACGAGAGTGTCGATCAGGCGACGGTTATCCCGCTGGTGCAGACCGATGGACGGCTCGTCGAGCACGTAGAGCACGCCGGCGAGACCGGACCCGATCTGGGTGGCCAACCGGATGCGCTGGGCCTCCCCGCCGGACAGGCTGCCCGCCACCCGGTCCAGGGACAGGTAGTCCAGTCCCACGTCGAGGAGGAAACCCATGCGGGCCTGGATCTCCTTGAGGACCCGGCCGGCGATCATCGCCTGGCGGGAGTCCAGTTCGAGGCCGTCCAGGAACTCGGCGCAGTCCGCGACCGACATCCGGGAGATGTCGGCGATCGACCGGTCACGCCCGCCGGGGCCGGTCATCGTGACGGCGAGGATCTCCGGCTTGAGACGGGTCCCCTCACAGGCGGGGCACGGCACCTCCCGCATGTACCCCTGGTAGCGCTCCTTCTGCGACTCCGACTCCGTCTGCTCCAGTCGGCGTTTGAGGAACGACATGACGCCCTCGAACTTGGCGTCGTAGGTCCGGACCCGGCCGTAGCGGTTCTTGTACCGCACCCGGACCTTCGTCGACGCCCCTCCGAGCACCGCCTTGCGCACCTTGGCGGGCAGGTCCTGCCAGGGGGTGCGCAGGTCGAAGCCCAGGTCGTCGGCCAGTCCCGAGAGCAACTGCTGGAAGTAGTCGGCGCTCTGGCCCCCCGACCACGGGGCGATCGCGCCGTCCGCCAACGACCGCTCGGGATCGGGTATCACCAGGTCGGGGTCCACCTCGAGGTGCGAGCCGAGCCCGTCGCAGACCGGGCAGGCGCCATAGGGGGAGTTGAAGGAGAACGCGCGGGGTTCCAGGTCGTCGAGCCCGATCGGGTGGCCGTTGGGGCAGGCCATGTGCTCGGAGAACCGGCGCCGCCGGCCGGGGTCGGCCTCGTCGAGGTCAACGTAGTCGATGACGATCACCCCGTCCGCCAGTCCCAGCGCGGTCTCGACGGAATCGGTGAGCCGCTGGCGGGAGGACGGTTTGGCGGCGAGGCGGTCCACGACCACCTCGATGTCGTGCTTCTCCTGCTTCTTGAGCGTCGGCGGCTCCGCGAGGGTGTGGAGTTCTCCGTCCACCCGCACGCGGTTGTACCCGTCGGCCGCGAGTTGGGCGAAGAGGTCGACGAACTCGCCCTTGCGGGTGCGCACGACCGGCGCCAGCACCTGGAACCTGGCGCCCTCCTCCCCCTCGAGGATCTGGTCGACGATCTGCTGAGGGGTCTGACGCGAGATCACCTCCCCGCACGTCGGACAGTGCGGAACACCCGCCCGCGCGTAGAGCAGACGCAGGTAGTCGTAGACCTCAGTGATGGTGCCCACCGTCGACCGGGGGTTCCGGTTGGTGGACTTCTGGTCGATCGACACCGCCGGGGAGAGTCCCTCGATGAAGTCGACGTCCGGCTTGTCCATCTGACCGAGGAACATGCGCGCGTAGGAGGAGAGGGATTCGACGTACCGACGCTGCCCCTCGGCGAAGATGGTGTCGAAGGCCAACGAGGACTTGCCGGAGCCCGACAAACCCGTGAAGACGATCAGGGAGTCGCGCGGGACGTCGATGTCCACGCCCTTGAGGTTGTGTTCCCGTGCGCCGCGGACGACCAGACGGTCCACCATGGGTACTCCTTCCGAGGGGGATGTCGCCACGGACCCGTGGCGGTGGCCGTGCGCACCGCATGGCCGCCGTCCCGCAGACGAAGGTACCAACGAACCCCGACACGCTTACCACCACGAACCGCCGTCGCCGCCAGTAGCCTGCAATTATGTCGAATCCCACCGAGTCCGTCCCCGAGCACATCACCCTCACCGAGGGCTACTCCGGCCGCCTGGGTGGCCGCCTGACCGGTGAGCGCTGGACCGTCGGCCCGGCCCGGTTGTCCAAGATCTCCGTCGGGGAGATGGACAACAACGTCTACGTGATCGAGTCCGTCTCGACGGGCGCGGCACTCCTCGTCGACGCCGCGAACGACGCCCCCCAGCTCATCGCGCACCTGCAGGCGCACGCCCCCGGGGTGAGAGAGGTGGTCACGACCCACCTGCACGCCGACCACTGGATCGGCCTGTCGGAGACCGTCGAGGCCCTCGGCCTCACCACCATCGCCTCACCCGGTGACGCCGGGGACATCCACGTACCGACCGACCGCCACGTCTCCCACGGTGACGAGCTCGTCGTGGGGGACCTGCGCCTCGGGGTGATCGGCCTGCGGGGTCACACCCCGGACGGCATCGGGCTCCTCCTCCGCACCGAGGAGGGGACCCACCTGTTCCCCGGGGACTCCCTCTTCCCCGGCGGACCGGGCAAGACGGGCACCCGGGAGCAGTTCGACACCCTCATGGACGACCTCGAGTCCCGGGTCTTCGCCGTGCTCGAGGACGACGTGGTGGTCCACCCCGGGCACGGGGACGACACCACGCTCGGGGCCGAGCGTCCGAACCTCGGCACGTGGCGAGAGCGCGGCTGGTGACGCCCGACGGCACCGACCGACCGGCCGATCAGAATCGTTATCCGGCCCCCGTCACAGCTGATCGTCCCAGCGCATCACGCAGGTCCGTAGGGTCCGTGGCGGGGGACGATCCTCCGACCGGAGGCGCCGGGCCGGGGTTTTCACTAGGTTCGACCACGCATCCCAATTCCCAGGAGGAACGATGATCCGACGACTCGCACGACCCATGCTCGCCACGGTGTTCGTCATCGACGGCGTGGAGACGCTACGCAATCCGCAGGCCCATGTGGCCAAGGCGGCCCCGCTCGTGGACAAGGCCGCACCCCTGGTGGAGAAGGGCGAGCAGGCCGTCAACGAGCACGTGACGACCTCCGTGCCGCCGGTCACCAAGGACACCGAGACCCTGGTCAAGGCTCTCGCGGGAGTCAAGGTCGGTGCCGGTGTGCTGTTCGCGCTCGGCAAGGCCCCCCGCCTGTCGGCCCTCGCCCTCACGGCGTCGCACCTGCCCACGACCGTCACCCGCAACGACTTCTGGGCGGAGTCCGACCCCGCCGCCAAGAGCCGCAAGACCACCGGTCTGGCGACCGACGTCGCCCTGCTCGGTGCGCTCCTGCTCGCATCGGTCGACACCGCCGGCCAGCCGGGCCTGACGTGGCGTGCCCGCAAGGCCGGGGACAAGGTCTCGGCCAAGCTGCCCGGGGCCAAGGCCGAGTCCGTGGCCGCC
>NZ_JAALED010000124.1:0-3624 GCF_014145155.1 Dietzia sp. B19
CGGGCAGCTGCCGGTCCGTGGCGCCACCCGCCCCGGCGCCCTCGACCGCGGTGCCGCCACCGCTCAGTCCCATGGACGCGCGGATCTGCTCGAGCTTGCTCTTGCCCTCCGACTCGCGGGTGAACGCGGCGGCGTCGAGCTGCGCGCTGGACGGGGACCCCGTGGCCTCCGCGAGCTCCTGCTTGCCGAGCGCCGTGGTGTAGCGGCCCTCGATCTTGGCGCGGATCTCGTCGAACGTGGGCGAGTTGCCGCCGCCGACCCCCTCCAGCGAGGTCATGGAATCGACGGTCCGGTGCTGCATCTCCGCCTGAGTGGCCTGGAGCAGGAGCTGGTCCTCCTGCGCGAGCGTCTCGCGCAGACGCTGGTCGGACTCCCTGACCGCCTGCTTGGCCTGCTCGGCGGCCTGCACCGCCTGCCCGTGCAGCTGTTTGGTGTTCTCGAGGTCCTGCTCCAGGGTGACCATCCGGCCGGCCAGCTGCTCGGCCTGTGCGTCGAACTGGGCGGCGCGGGCGGTGTCCCCCTCGGCACGCGCCGACTCGGCCACCTGGAGGGTCTGCCGGATCTGGCCCTGCACCTCGTCGAGCTGCCGGGACTTGGTGCCCATGGCGATCTCGAGCTGCTTGGCGTTGCCGATCACGGCGGCTGCCTGGTCCGTCACCGACTTGTGCTGCTGGCGGGCGTTGTCCATGGCCTGGCGGACGAGGATCTTGGGGTCCGCGTTGTCGTCGACCTTCTTGTCGAGCGAGGCCTTGAGGTAGTTCCAGCTCTTGGAGAACGGGTTCGGCATGGCGGGGTCCTTACTGTCGGCACCGGCGGGCCCCGGACCGGCAGATCGGTCCGGGGCGTGTTCCTACCTCTTGACGGTACCGAGCAGTGCGGCCACGGGCAGCGCGGTCCGCGGCAGGTAGGGCTGGCGCCACAACCCTCCCGAGGCGGCCCCGTGGGACTCGTGCTCCCACTGCACCCCGACGTCCGGCCGCCCCACGTTGAGATCGTGGACCAACAGCGCGGCGAGCAGTGCCGAGGAGGTCGCGGGATCGAAGATCTCGATGCCGAACGCGTGCGCCCCCTTGTACGTGGCGGCGAGGATCTTGTTCTTGGTGACCGAGCGGGTGTCGGTGGCGGGGGCGACGTTGACGGAGACCGTGTGGCCGTCCGCGAACGCGGTGGTGGCCCGCCAGCGTTGGACCCGCTTGGCGAGCGTGTAGTTGGGCCCCTGTTGGGGGACCAGTGCATCGTGCACCGCCGGGCCGTGCCCCTTCTCGTAGTTGCGGTGGAAGACCTTCTGTCCGGTCAGGGTGCCGACGATCTTCTTGACGTCGGTGGCCTTGCGCGCTGCGAGTGCCGCGTCCGAGGCCCGGCGGACGTCGGCCGGGACCACGAAGGTGTCCATCGGGGTGGCGAGGTAGGCCAGGGCGTCGGCGGTCCCGTCCTTCAACAGGTCCACTACGAGGGCGTCGGCCGCAGACGAGAGCTGGACGTGGGTCCCGCCGTCCGCGTAGAAGTAACTGCCCACCGTGAGCGGCGCCGGGGCGGCCGCGCGGGCCCAGGCGGCGAGCTCGGGGAGCTGGGTGAGCAGGTCGATGCCCGGCCGGCCGTCCGCGTCCGTGGGGAAGTGGAGCCTGCCCGCGAAGCCGGCGGCCTGCTGGCGGAACCGGTCCCACACCGGGCTCGAGGGGAGGTCGACTCCCAGGACGTCGGCGCCCCATTGCAGCAGCCGACGGGCGGGCCCCATCTCCGAGCCCAGGCCCAGCACGAGCATCGCGCGGCCCGGCAGGGAGAGCCATTCAGGGTTGTCCTGCACCAGCTTCAGAGCGTCCGCGCAGCTCGGCTCGATCACTCCGGCGTCGACCCACGTGTCGAGCCGGGCGCGGAGCATCGCGCCGGTCAGTTCCTCGCCGCGGTAGGGGATGGACAGTTCCGTGGCGGGGGTCGCCGTGCCCTGGATCGTCTCGGTCCCCGGGGTGGATCGGGAGGCGACGACGGCGAGGTAGTCCGCCATCGGGGTCTCGACCTCCTGGCCGTCGACCTCATGGACGCCGACCATCCTGGACTGGAGCGAGTCGAGAGCGGCGCGGGCCACCCCGTCCCACGTGGCGGCATCTGCGACGCCCGCACTGACCATCTCGGTGAATGGTTGGATGTATCCCTTGCGCCAGTCCTTGATCCTGTGGACCCGCTCGCCCGCCGCCGGGTCCACGGTGGACAGTGCGTCAGCGACGACCTGCTTGGCCAGCCGCCCGGACGAGCGGTTCCCGGCCGAATCGGTGGGGAACTGAACTCCGCTGCTGTTCGGTGTCATGGCGCTCCTGGATCGGGGACAGATTTATCCGAGGTTAGCCTCACATTTATCCATGTCGGAGCTCGAAGCGCGGCGTGTTGGCGGCGAGTCGGTCAATTCTTGGTGAGAAGTGATCAATGTCACTTATGGGGCCCCCATGCAGCAATTTATAACTCAAAACTCACTTATTAAGGTTCACATAAGACGAGGTAGTCGCTTGGGAGGCGCCCTTTGGCAGCAATCATCGCCCGGACCACGGGGTCTGGGCGCAATCGCGCGGCTGGGTATTGCCTGTGCCTAAACGAGACTTCTTGTAACAAGTCCAGAAAATTGCTCGATAGGGTGGTGACACGATCCGACGGTGAGTAGCCCCAGGGCTGCACACCGGACCGGGCGACGAGGGGGAGAACCCGGGTCGCTGGGTCGTCACCAACAACAGGAAGGCAATTCCTATGAAGAACACCAAGCGGATGCTCGCCGTCATCGCGGCCTCCGGACTCGCGCTCGGCTCCATGCCGGGTGTCGCCAACGCTCAGGGCAGCGCCGAGCTCGGACTCAACCTCGGCGCGGCGCTCGGCTCGGCCGAGCTTGGCCTGGAACTCGGTGCGGCCCTCGGTTCCACCGCCCCGGATGACCTGCCGACCATCCCGGAGGAATTGCCCACCGGTTCGGACGGACTGTCGTCGGGTTCGACGGATGAGGCTGGCCAGCTGGATCTGGGTAGCGTTACCGATCCGTTTGATTCGCTGAGTGCGGGTTCGACGGATGAGGCTGGCGACCTGGACCTGGGCTCGCTCGGAAGCATCACGGATTCCTTTGATTCGCTGAGTGCGGGTTCGACGGATGAGGCTGGCGACCTGGACCTCGGTTCCCTTACGGGCGGTACCGGTTCCGACTTCGGTTCGGGCGACATCAACGTTCCCGGCTCGGGCACCGGCTCGGACGCCGGCACCCTCTTGGCCCTCGGTTCGCTTGCCGGCGCCGGCATCGGCCTCGGACTTGTCGTCTCCGGTGGCGTCAACCTCCCGCCGCTGCCCGAGATCAACGTCGGTCTCGTCTGCAACCTCCCGCCGGAGGCCATCGAGTTCCTCAAGGACAACGGCTCCATGGAGCGGGATGAGTGCGAGCCCGTCGAGGAGCAGAACTGAGGTTCGTCCTCATCGACGCTGACTGAGTCAGCGATCGGATAGTTCTCCGGCGATCCCCGTCGACCACACGGTCGGCGGGGATCGCTGCATTTCCCGGGGTCTGGATACGCTCTGGGTCATGTCCGTCCCCGACTTCGTCCTCGAGCTCCGCCGTCACGTGGGCACCGCGCCCCTCTGGTTGGCGGGTGCCACCGC
>NZ_JAALED010000125.1:0-1004 GCF_014145155.1 Dietzia sp. B19
CGCGCTGCGCCGGGCCTCCGACGGGCTCACCCTCGACGTGACCGAGGCGGCGGTGTTGCTGGCCGCGCGCGGAGACGATCTCGTCCGGCTGACCGGGCTGGCGGCCGCGCGTCGCGACGCCCGCCTCCTCGACGAGGGGCGTCCGGGGGTGGTGACGTACTCCCGCAAGGTGTTCGTCCCGCTCACCCGCCTGTGCCGCGACCGCTGCCACTACTGCACCTTCGTCACCGTGCCGGGGAAACTCCGGGCCGCCGGCGAGGGCATGTTCCTCGACCCCGACGAGGTGGTGGACCTGTGCCGGCGCGGCGCGGAGGCCGGGTGCAAGGAGGCGCTCTTCACGTTGGGCGACCGACCGGAGGACCGGTGGCCCGAGGCGAGGGAGTGGCTCGAATCGCGCGGCTTCTCCTCGACGCTGGACTACGTCCGGGCCATGGCCATCCGGGTGTTGGAGGAGACCGGTCTGCTGCCGCACCTCAATCCCGGCGTGATGAGCTGGTCGGAGATGTCCACCCTCAAGCCGGTCGCACCGTCCATGGGGATGATGCTCGAGACCACGGCCACGAGGTTGTTCACCACCCCGGGTGCGTGTCACCACGGCAGCCCGGACAAGGACCCGGCCGTGCGGCTGCGCACCCTGACCGACGCGGGGCGTCTCGCGGTGCCGTTCACCTCGGGGATCCTGGTGGGGATCGGGGAGAACAGGACCGAGCGGGCCGACAGTCTGCTCGCGCTGGCCGGGCTGGCCAGGGAGTTCGGACACCTCCAGGAGGTGATCGTCCAGAACTTCCGGGCCAAGCCCGACACCGCCATGCGCGACTCGGCCGACGCGGACACCGACGAGTTCCTCGCCGCGATCGCCGTCGCGCGCCTGGTGCTCGACCCGCGGGTCGCCGTCCAGGCCCCGCCGAACCTGGTCGACCGGCAGGACGTGCTGGCCCTCATCGGCGCGGGGGTGGACGACCTGGGCGGCATCTCCCCGCTCACACCCGACCACGTCAACCCCG
>NZ_JAALED010000126.1:0-7618 GCF_014145155.1 Dietzia sp. B19
GTCGGCCAGGGGAACGGACGCCGGGCCCGCCGGCGCGGTCACACTCGAGAGCCGGTGGAGCGCGGCCTCGCGGGCGGGATCACCGGGGTCCGCGGGACGGGTCCGGGTGTCGGGGAACATGGGCCGACGCTAGCCCGGCGGGGGCCACTCCCGGACCCCGCGGAGGTCTCTCAGACGTCGTCCTGTGGAGAGACCGGGGGGATGGGGAATGCGGTGTCGACGAGGTCGGTCACCGAGACCCCCACGGTCCCGGGCCCCAGGTGCCAGGCCAGGACCTCGTCGAACTCGACGACGAGAACCCGCTCGGGGAACGGGGTCTCCTTGCGGATCTCGGTGGCCATCTCGCGGGCACGCTCCAGTGCCTCGTGCTGGTGGACGACCACCAGGACGTCGCCCCGGCCGACCTCGTCGCGCAGCAGCGCGCGCAACCTCTCGTGGGCCTTGGTCGTGGTCCTGGCCTTCGCCGCCAGGTCGACCGAACCACCACGCAGCACGATGATCGGGCGCATGGCCAGCGCGCTGCCGAAGAGGGCGGCGACGGCGCTGATCCGGCCACCACGGCGCAGACTCTCCAACGACTCCAGAGCGGCGAAGGTGGACGCTCCCCGGCAGATCCGCTCGGCGAGTTCGTAGGTGGCGGACAGGCCGAGCCCGTTGTTCGCCGCCCAGGCGCACTGGGCCACCGCGGCGCCGAACGCCATCCCGGCGCACCTGGAGTCCGAGACCAGGACGCGACCGCCGAATCTCGTGGCCGCGTCGGCGGCGGACTCCCACGTGCGGGAGAGATCACGAGAGAGGTGGACGGAGACGATGCCCGTGCAGTCCGGATCGTCGAGGAGTTCCTGGTAGATCGCCGACAGTTCGTCCGGGGTCACCGCGGCCGTCGAGACCGCCCGGTCCCCCTCCTCGACCACGTGGAGGCCCACCACGGTGATGCCGAACTCGCGGACCCACTCCTCGGGGAGGTCGGCACTCGAGTCGGTGACCAGGCGGATGGTCATGGCTGCACCACCGGGGGCGTGAGACCGGCATTCCACTGGTCCAGTCGCCAGAGCACGTCGCGGGCGCCCTCGGTCGTCGGCCCGATCTCCGGGGTCGCGGACTGCCCGCTCCAGGACGACCCGGGCCGCGGGTGCGCGGACAGCTGCACCCAACAGGTGTTCCCGAGACCGTTGAAGATCGGGTACTGCTCGACCGGCAGCTCGATCAGAGCGGCGGTGAGGGCGGCGATCGCCCCCCCGTGGGCCACGAGGACCGCCGGGTGCTCGTTCCACCCCGGCGAGGCGTCCACGAGTTCGTCGACCACCTGGCGGGTCCGCCGGGCCACGTCGAGCCGGCTCTCCCCCTCCGGCGGGGACCACCGTGGGGTGCTGCGCCACCGCATCCGCGCGTCGGGCCACAGCTCGTCGACCTCGGAATGGCTCATCCCCTGCCACGTGCCCAGGTGGGTCTCGCGCAGGCGCGGGTCGGTCCGGACGTCGAGCCCGACCTCCGAGGCCAGTGCCCGGGCCGTCTCGCGTGCCCGCTGCAGGTCGGAGGAGAGGATCGTCCACGGTCGACGGTGTGCGAGGGCGCGACCGACCGCGTGGGCCTGCTGGACGCCGAGTTCGCTGAGCTCGGTGTCCAACTGGCCCTGCATCCGCAGCGAGGCGTTGTAGTGCGTCTGACCGTGACGCAGCAGGATGAGACGACGGGTCACCGCGGTGTCAGAGCCCCTGATCCCGCTGCGGCTCCTCCGGCGCGAGCGAGTCGTCGGCGCCGCTCGTCGCGGACTCCGGCCGCCCGGAGGTCTCGACGCCCTCGATCTCCACGACCGGGCAGTCCTTCCACAGACGGTCGAGCGAGTAGTAGTCGCGCTCGTCGACGTGCTGGACATGGACGACCACCTCGTTGTAGTCGAGCAGCGCCCAGCGCCCCTCGCGAGTGCCCTCCCGACGCAGCGGCTTGTGCCCCGCCTCGCGGAGCTTGTCCTCGATCTCGTCGACGACGGCGTTGACCTGACGTTCGGTCTCGGCCGAGGCCAGGACGAAGCAGTCGGTGATGATGAGTTGGCCGGAGACGTCGAGCACGACGATGTCCGTGGCCAGCTTCTCGTCTGCGGCGCGGGCGGCGATGCCCGCCATGTCCAGGGCCTCGGGGCTAGCGGTCACTGATGGTTCTCCTCGGTGTGGTGGTCGGTGGGGACGAGCTCGCGGTGTGCCGGAGCCGTCGCGGCGGGGGTCCCGTCGAGCCTGGTGGAGCCCTCGGGGCGGTAGAGGTTGCGTTTGGCGATGTACTGGACGACCCCGTCGGGGACGAGGTACCAGACCGGGGCGTCCTCGGCCGCACGCCGTCGGCACTCGGTCGAGGAGATGGCCAGCGCGGGGATCTCGAGCAGGTGCACGCGGCCGTCACCGATCTGAGCGAGATGCGTGTCGGACAACTCGAAGCCGGGGCGCGAGACCCCGACGAAGGTGGCGAGCTCGAACATCTCCTCCCAGCCGCGCCAGGTCAGGATCTTCTCCAACGCGTCCGCGCCGGTGATGAAGAACAGCTCGACTCCGGGGTTCTGTCGCAACAGGTCCCTGAGGGTGTCGACGGTGAAGGTGGGGCCCCGCCGGTCGATGTCCACGCGACTGACGGAGAACCGGGGGTTGGAGGCCGTCGCGATGACGGTCATGAGATACCGGTCCTCGGCGGGCGAGACGGTACGACCCCGCTTCTGCCACGGCTCCCCGGTGGGGACGAACACCACGTCGTCGAGACCGAAACGGTGGGCGACCTCGCTGGCCGCCACCAGGTGACCGTGATGGATCGGATCGAAGGTCCCGCCCATCACTCCGATGCGGCGTCCGGCGCCCGCGGCGGTCCCCGTCGTGGTCATGGTCGCCGAGTCTATCGGTCCGGCACCACGTTCCGCTCCCTCGCGTGTCCGCGCCCTCACACGGGCAGCAGGCCCGCGACGACCGCCGTGAGCTGCTCGACGTTGCGGCACTCGTGCATGGGGACGTACTGGGAGTACAGCCTGGCCGCCGAGTCACCGGTTCCCCACTGCCTCCTGGGCTCCGGATTGAGCCAGTGGGTGTGCCCGACGCGCTCGCTGACGAACTCGAGCGCCTCCACGGCCGGGTCGCGGTAGTTGTTGCGCCCGTCGCCCAGGATGAGCAGCGAACCCGTGCGGGTGAGCGTGTGGGCGTAGCGGTCCGCGAACCCCTCGAGCGCGTGCCCGTAGTCGGAGTGCCCGTCGTAGGTGACGATCTCGGCCTCGCGCACCATCCGGCTCATCGCCGATCCCAGGTCCGACCCGGTCTCGAAGAACGAGGTCACCTCGTCGGTGGTGTCGACGAAGGCGAAGACCCGCACGCGGGAGAACTGCTCACGCAGGGAGTGCACCAGCTGGAGCGTGAAGTGACTGAAGCCGGCCACGGACCCGGACACGTCGCACAACACCACCAACTCGGGGCGCGCCGGCCGGGGCTTGCGCAGCACCAGCTCCACCGGCACCCCGCCGGTGGACATGGACCGGCGCATCGTCTTGCGCATGTCGATGGCGCCCTGACGGTGACGACGACGACGTGCGGCCAGGCGACTACCGAGCTGACGTGCGAGGGGACCCACCCGCCGACGCAACGTCTGCAGGTCCTGGTCGTTGGCCCGCAGGAAGTCCACCTGCTCCGCCGCGGGACCCACCGCGTAGTCGGCCACCCGGTCGCGACCCACCGTCTCCGCGGTGCGGCGCCGGGTCTCGTCGGCGACCTCGCGCAGGAAACCCCTGACCATGTCCGCCGCCGAGTTGGCGGCCGCGGATTTCTCGGCGTGGCGCTTGGAACCGTCCGGGTCGAAGGGATCGGCCCCCATCAGGCCGTCGAGGATCTTCTGCATGATCGCGCTGGTGTCCAGTGGACTGAGGGCCTGATAGGCGGAGTAGCGCGGACCGCTCGCCGAGTCGTACGAGCCGAGCTGTTCCACCAGGAGCTCGGCCAACGCCCGGGCCCTGGCCCGCGACTCCTCGGTGTCCTCGAGCAGAAGCGAGGCGATGAGTTCGTTGAGCGCCTCCGGGTCCACCTTGCCGTCGTCGTCCGTCGGGATCTCCACCTCGAGTGCCACCCCGTCCGAGGCGGAGTGCGCCCCGATCGCGGGGGGGGAACCACAGGTCGAAGAGCTGGTCGAACACGCCTCGGTGGGTGGGCTTGTGCAGGATCGTGGCGGCGAGCGCCTCTCTGAGCGCCGCACGGTCGAGCAGGTCGATGTGGACCATCGCCGCGGCCGCGTCGACCGCCTCACTCGGCCCCACGGGGATGCCCTTGCGGCGCAGGGCGTCGACGAAGTCGACGAGGTGCCCGGACAGCCCGCCGGGCGCACGCGTGTTCATCTCGCCTGACCTCCTGATCGCCGCACGCTAGTTGAGCCGCAGCTCGGCGGCCGCGCGGAGCTGGTCGGACTGGTGCTTGAGCACCACTCCGAGGGTCTGCAGGACGGTCTCGTCGTCGATCGTGTCCAGGCCCAGAGCGACCAGGGTGCGGCCCCAGTCGATGGTCTCGGACACGCTCGGCACCTTCTTGAGCGCCATGGCGCGCAGCACCCCGACCACCCGGACCAGCTGCTCGGCCAGCCGGTCGTCGAGCTCCGGCACCCGCGATCCGAGGATCTTGCGCTCCAGTTCGGGGGTCGGGAAATCCAGGTGCAGGTAGAGGCAGCGCCGCTTGAGCGCCTCGGAGAGTTCGCGGGCCGCGTTGGAGGTCAGGACCACGAACGGCTTGCGGACCGCCTGGATCGTCCCGAGCTCTGGGATCGTCACCGCGAAGTCGCTGAGCACCTCGAGCAGCAGGCCCTCGATCTCGATGTCGGCCTTGTCCACCTCGTCGACCAGGAGCACGGTGGGCTCGCTACGCCGAATGGCGGTGAGCAGCGGGCGGGACAACAGGAACTCCTCGGAGAAGACGTCGTCCCGCGTGGAGTCCCATCCCTCCCCCTGGCCGGCCTGGATGCGCAGGATCTGCTTGGCGTGGTTCCACTCGTACAGGGCCCTGGCCTCGTCGACGCCCTCGTAGCACTGGAGACGGATGAGCTCGGCCTCGGTGGCCGCGGCGACGGCCTTGGCCAGTTCGGTCTTGCCCACGCCCGCCGGCCCCTCGATGAGCAGCGGCTTGCCCAACCGGTCGGCCAGATACACCACCGTCGCGGTCGAGCGGTCGGCCAGGTAGCCCTGGGCCCCGAGACTCTCGATCACGTGGTCGATGCTCTCGAATGCCGGTCGTTGCGCGGTCCGGGCTCGGTCCATGGGTGGGTCCTCTCGATGTCTCGGTCGCCCGGGGTGGGGCCGGGTGTGGGCGGTGGCCCGGGTGGAGCGGGTCAGGGACGCACGTGTCCCTTGCCGTGGGCGATCCACTTGGTGCTGGTGAGTTCCTCGAGACCCATGGGCCCGCGGGCGTGCAGTTTCTGGGTGGAGATTCCGATCTCGGCGCCGAAGCCGAACATCTCGCCGTCGGTCCACGCGGTCGAGGCGTTGACCATGACCGCGGCCGCATCGACCTGCGCACAGAACTTGTCGGCCACCTCGATGCTGCGGGTGGAGACGGCCTCGGTGTGGCCGGAGGACCAACGGGCGATGTGGTCGATCGCGGCGTCCACGCCGTCGACCACCTTCAGCGCGATGTCCATGCTCAGGTACTCCTCGCCCCAGTCCACGTCGTCGGCGGGGACGAGTCCCTCGCGGTCGCCGTGCACGGTGACGCCGGCGGACTGCAGTGCCCCCACCACCCGGTCCACGGCGGCGTCGCCGAGGGCCTCGTCGAGCAGGACGGTCTCGGTGGCGTTGCACACGCTGCAGCGGCGGGTCTTGCCGTTGAGCAGCAGACTGATCGCCTCGTCGATATCGGCGTCACCATGGATGTAGAGGTGGCAGTTACCGGTCCCTGTCTCGATGGCCGGGACCTTGGCGTTCTCCACCACGGCCTGGATGAGCCCGGCACCGCCGCGGGGGATCACCACGTCGACCAGCCCGCGGGCCTGGATGAGGTGGGTGACGGACGACCGGTCCTCCGAGGGCAGGAGCTGCGCGGCGTCCACCGGCAACTCGTGCTGTGCCAGTACGCCCCGCAGGACACCCACGAGTGCCTCGTTGGAGTAGCGGGCCGATCGCGAACCGCGCAGTAGCGCCGCATTCCCCGACTTGAACGCCAGACCGAACGCGTCGACGGTGACGTTGGGGCGGCCCTCGTAGATCATGCCCACCACGCCCAGCGGAACCCGGACCTGACGTAGCTGCAGCCCGTTCGGCCGGGTGGATCCGCGGGTCACCGTGCCGATGGGATCCGCCAGTCCCGCGACCTGACGGAGGCCTCCGGCGATGCCCTCGATCCGCTCGGCGGTCAGCCGCAGCCGGTCCAGCATCGCCTCGCCGGTCCCCTCTTCCGTCTGGTCGGCGATATCCCGCGCGTTGGCATCGAGGATCTCCGCCCGCGAGGCCACCAGCGCGTCCGCCGCCGCCAGCAGGAGCGCGTTCTTGCGTTCCGTGGTGAGCAGGGCCAGCTCACGCGAGGCCGTCCGGGCGCGACGGGCCGCGTCGTGGACTGCGTCGCGCATCGGGTCGGCGGGCCGATCGGCGCCGGGGTGGCCGGTGGTCTCAGGAGCGTCGAGGTGGCTGGTGGTCATGGGGGTCAGCTTACCGGTGCGCCCGGGGAGGTCACCCGCACGAGTCAGACCGTGAGGACGGCCCCGGTCTCGCGGACGGCGAATTCCCGGAGACGACGGGCCAGGTCCGTGTCGCGGGCCCGGTCGGACCGGTCGCACGGGCCGGGCGCCCCGAGGATCTGACTGAAGCCTGTCGGCCCGATATAGGAGGCCGCCGGGAGGTCCTCGGTCGCGGCGTACAGGAGCGGCCGGGCCCCGTCGGCGGCAGTGGGGACGATCCGTCTCCCGAGTAGCTTCAGTACAGCGTTGACCGGGGGGAACGGGGTCGGGTCGAGGATCGAGGTGGCGGCGAACCCGGGGTGGGCCAGCTGGACGTCCACGGTGGAGCCGGCGGCGGTGAGCCGGTTCTGCAGGTCCAGCCCCCAGAGCATGCAGGCGAGTTTGGACTGCGCGTACGCGGCCGCCATCGAGTACCGGCGCGTGCGGAAATGCGGGTCCTCGAAGCCGATTCGTCCCTTGGCGTGCGCCATCGACGCGGTGATGACGACCCTCTCCCGGAGCAGCGGCAACAGCAGCTCCGTGAGCAGGAACGGACCGAGGACGTTGACCCCCAGGTGCAGCTCGAAGCCGTCTGTCGTCTCCCGCCTGGTCTTGCTCATCAACCCGGCGTTGTCGAGCAGGATGTCGATCGGTTCCGTGCAGGAGGCGGCGAACCCACGCACCGCGTCCAGATCGCCCAGATCGAGCTGGCGGACCTCGGTCGAACCGCCGATCTCGGAGGCGGCCGCCTCCCCCTCGGCGCGGGTGAGGGACGGGAGCACCACGTGGGCGCCCCGACCCGCGAGTTCACGGGCGGCCTCCAGTCCGATGCCGCTGGTGCCGCCCGTGACCATGACGGTCGTGCCGGTCAGGTCGGGCAGTGCGTCCACGGTCCACGTTGCTTCGCTCATGGGCCCAGTGTGCGCTCACGGCGCCCTCCCGTGGGCGGCCGGTGCCGCGGGCCCCG
>NZ_JAALED010000127.1:0-1675 GCF_014145155.1 Dietzia sp. B19
CGGGACCCTTCGGCCCTGGTGGGCCGTTCGGCCCGGGCGGCCCGTTCGGGCCCGGTGGACCTTTCGGCCCGGGCGGCCCGTTCGGCCCGTTCGATGAGGGACGTGGGATGCGGCGCGGCCACCAGAGGCGACGACGACGAGGGGACGTCCGACGCGGCACGCTCCTGCTATTGGCCGAGGGACCGCGGAACGGCTACGGGATCATCCGCGAGCTCGCCGAGCGCAGTGGCGGCACGTGGCGCCCCAGCTCGGGCGCGGTCTACCCGGCCCTGTCTCTATTGGAGGACGAGGGCCTCATCGGTCCCGCGGAGGACGCCGGACCCAAGCACTACCAGCTCACCGACGCCGGTCGCGTCGAGCTCGAGACACTCGCGGACCGCCCCGCCCCGTGGGACGACGCCACCGAGGAGGCCACCTCCCGACTGGGCGGGGACGCCGACCTCTGGAAGGCGTTCGGCGAGGCCGCCATGGCGGTCCGGGCCGTCGTCCAGACGGGCGACCCGACCACCAGCACCGCGGCCACCGAGGAACTGGTCGCGCTACGCAAGCGTCTCTACGGGTTGTTGGCCGACGCCGGCGACTGAGCAGCGGCCGGTCACCCCACCCCGTTGTCGGCCAGAAAGCGTCGAAGTTCGGAGGTGCCGGTGACGATGTTGAACGCCTGGCATCCGCCGCGGATGGCGTAGGAGTTCACGCCCACCACCCGACCCGACCCGTCGACGGTGGGCCCGCCGGCCATACCGGGGCTGATGTCGGCGTCGATCTCGTATCCCTCCACCCCCCTCGCGGAGGCCGGCCGCGCGGAGACGGTGCCGGCCTTGAACGACGGGGGCTGGATTGCCTTCTCCTCCGAGACGTCGGCACCGGCGCCGGGAAAGCCGATCGAGGTGACACTGTCGCCCGGTTGCGGGTCCTCCTCGGCTATCGCCAACGCCGGCGGCCGCGAGCCCGAGTCCGTCGCCTCGACCCGCAGCAGGGCCAGATCCCCGTCCTCGAACGGCATCACGTCGGCGACCCGGACAGGGACCCAGTCCGTGATGGTGGCGCCGTCGATGTCGGGCTGACCGGCCATCACCCGGACCTCGACCACGGCCTCCAGGGATCCTTCGTCGGCGACGTCGTGGTCGTCGAGGTAGGAGGAGATCACGACGTCACGGCCCTCATCCCGGCCGACGCAGTGCCCGGCGGTGATGATCTCCCCGTCCTCGCCGGCCATCCACCCCGTGCAGGTCCGTACCGCCGTCACCTCGGTGGACCGGACGTCGTCCCCCTCCCCCTCACCCGGGTCGAGGACGTACCCGGAGACGGTGGTCATGAGGAACACCACCGAGTCGTCGAGTTTCTGCGGATTCATGGACGTCGGTTCCACCGCGGGCGAGGTGGATTCGATCACCCCGGGGACGTTCTGGCCGGCCGGGGGGTTTCCGCCGCCGCCCTGGACGCACGCCGTCGCGGTGGCCACGAGCATCACCGCGAGCGGCAATGCGGTCGTCAGTCGTTGGTTCATGGCGGCTTCCTTAGCCATATGAACAGATCTTCATGTTCTGATGTCGTGAACGTTACTCCGCCCGCGAACGTCCTACCAGTGATGCCCGCTATTCACAGGCGACCCCGTCGTTGTCGCGGTCCAGCTTCGGCGCGTACCCCGGCTCGCCCCGCATGAGCGGGGCCGCGC
>NZ_JAALED010000128.1:0-6027 GCF_014145155.1 Dietzia sp. B19
GCGGTGGGTGCTCTCGCCGCGGTGGCCGCGGTGGCGCTGGTCCGGGGGACGGGGGCCCGGGTGGTCGGGGCCGTCATCGCCCTCCTGGGCCTGGCCACCGGCGCGCTGCTGTTCTCGACCGTCGGCGGAGTGGACCAGGACCGGGTCCACTCCACGGTGACGGGTGAGGAGGAGCTCGGCCGCACCAACGCGGGCCCGGGGACGGCCGGTGCGCAGGCGGTGCCGGAGTGGTCGGAGATCACGGAGATCTCGACCCGGTCGGCCGGTCCGGTTCTCACCGGAGCAGGAGCGCTGGCCCTCGTCGCCGCGGGAGCCGTCCCCATGATCTGGCCGACCCGGAGGGTTCAGCGGGATGATCGCTATGTGACGCCCGGGGCGCGCCGCGGTGACCCGGAGGCCGGCGAGGACACCGGGGACACCGGTCGTGACCTGTGGCAGGAACTCGACGACGGGCGCGATCCCACGGGCTGAGCATCCCCGACCGGGTCCCGATTCTCGGAACCCCGCCTGCTGCCTCTATTGTTGATCTCGATCACACTTCCTGCCCGAACACTGCAGAGGGAGGTCACGGTGGGTACCGTGCTCGACTCGATTATCGACGGGGTCCGCGAGGACGTCGCGGCCCGCGAGGCTGTCATCGACCTCACTGCGGTCAAGAAGGCGGCCCGGTCGGCGCCGGAACCGCGTGACGCGCTCAAGGCGCTCCGGGGTGCCGGGGTCGGCGTCATCGCCGAGGTCAAGCGCGCCAGTCCCTCGAAGGGGCCGCTCGCCGAGATCCCCGACCCCGCCGTGCTGGCCCGGATGTACGAGGAGGGCGGGGCCCGCGTCATCTCCTGCCTGACCGAGGAACGCCGGTTCAACGGCAGCCTGGCGGACCTGGACGCCGTCCGCCGCGCCGTCGACATCCCGGTCCTCCGCAAGGATTTCGTGGTGGGCCCGTACCAGATCCACGAGGCCCGGGCGCACGGCGCGGACCTCGTGCTGCTCATCGTGGCCGCTCTGGAGCAGGACGCGCTGGTGTCCCTGCTGGACCGGACGGAGTCGCTCGGGATGACGGCACTGGTGGAGGTGCACACGGAGGAGGAGGCGGACCGCGCCCTCGAGGCCGGCGCCACCGTCATCGGTGTCAACGCCCGGAACCTCAAGACCCTCGAGGTCGACCGCGACGTGTTCTCCCGCATCGCTCCCGGCCTGCCGTCCGGGGTGGTCAAGATCGCCGAGTCGGGCGTCCGTGACGCGTCAGACCTCCTGGCGTACGCCAGCGTGGGCGCGGACGCGGTGCTCGTCGGCGAGGGCCTGGTGACCAAGGGCGACCCGCGCGCGGCGTGCAACGCCCTGGCCACGGCGGGTTCCCACCCGTCCTGCCCGCAGGGACCCCGCTAGGCCCCCGTCGCACGCTTCCGGCAGACTGGGAGCCGTGAATTCTAACGAGCTGACACCGCTGCCCTCGATGGGAGACGTGCTCCGGACGACGACCGGACACGAGCCCGACCAGCGAGGCCACTGGGGAGCGTTCGGCGGCCGCTATGTCCCGGAGGCGCTCATGGCGGTCGTCGACGAGGTCGCCGACGCCTACGCCAAGGCCCGGGCGGACGACGCCTATCTCAACGAGCTCGACCGTCTCCAGCGCGACTACTCGGGTCGGCCGTCGCCGCTGTACGAGGCGGGGCGTTTCGGGGCCGAGATCGGCGCCCGTGTCTTCCTCAAGCGCGAGGACCTCAACCACACCGGATCGCACAAGATCAACAACGTCCTCGGCCAGGTGCTCCTCGCGCACCGCATGGGTAAGAAGCGGGTCATCGCCGAGACCGGGGCCGGCCAGCACGGCGTCGCCTCCGCCACGGCCTGCGCCCTGCTCGGGCTGGAGTGCAAGATCTACATGGGTGCGGTGGACGTCCGTCGTCAGGCGCTCAACGTCGCGCGGATGCGTCTGCTCGGCGCGGAGGTCGAGGCCGTGGAGGTCGGTTCCGCGACCCTCAAGGACGCGATCAACGAGGCGATGCGGGACTGGGTTTCCCGGGCGGACGACACCTACTACGCGTTCGGCACCGCCGCCGGCCCGCACCCGTTCCCGGCGATGGTCCGCGACTTCCAGCGGGTCGTGGGCACCGAGGCGCGCGCCCAGATCCTGGAGCGGATCGGGCGCCTGCCCGATGCCGCCGTGGCGTGCGTGGGCGGTGGGTCCAACGCGATCGGGTTGTTCCACCCGTTCATCGACGACTCCTCGGTCCGCCTGGTGGGCTGCGAGGCGGGCGGCGACGGCGTGGCGTCCGGTCGCACCGCCGCGACCGTGAACGCCGGGAGGCCGGGCGTCTTCCAGGGCTCGTACGCGCACCTCATGCAGGACGAGGACGGCCAGACCATCGAGTCGCACTCGATCTCGGCGGGACTGGACTACCCGGGCGTCGGGCCCGAGCACTCGTACCTGTCCGACATCGGTCGCGCCGAGTACCGGCCGGTGACCGACACCCAGGCGATGGACGCGTTCGCTCAGCTGTGCCGCACCGAGGGGATCATCCCCGCGATCGAGTCCGCCCACGCGATCGCCGGAGCGGCGCAGCTCGCCGCCGAGGGCGTCGACCTGATCCTGGTCAACGTCTCGGGTCGCGGTGACAAGGACGTCGACACCGCCGCCCGGTGGTTCGGTCTGTTGGGCGGGGGGACCCCACCCGAGGCCGGGGTGGACTCGAGCCGGGGTGCCGACGACGGCGAGGGCGACTACGCGGACGGGGGAGTCGAGGGATGAGCGTTCTCAGCGAGGTCTTCGAGCGGTGCCGTGCCGAGAACCGGGCCGCCCTCATCGGCTACTACCCGGCGGGGTACCCGACGGTCGAGGGGTCGATCGAGGCCGTGCGGACGATGGTCGCGGCCGGGTGCGACGTCATCGAGGTGGGTATCCCGTACTCGGATCCCATGATGGACGGTCCCACCATCCAGGCGGCCGCGGACGTGGCGCTGCAGGCCGGCTTCCGGATCCGGGACACCTTCGCCGTGATCCGGGCCGTCGCCGAGGCCGGCGCGGTCCCGGTCGTCATGAGCTACTGGAACCCGATCCTCCAGTACGGCGTCGACCGGTTCGCGGAGGATCTCGCGGCCGCCGGCGGGACCGGGGTCATCACACCGGACCTCATCCCCGACGAGGCGGAGGACTGGATCGCCGCCACGGACGCACACGGGATCGACCGGGTGTTCCTGGTCGCGCCGTCGTCGACGCCCGAACGGCTGGCCATGACGCTGTCCCATACGAGCGGTTTCGTCTACATCCAGGCGGTCATGGGTGTGACCGGAGCGAGGGACGTGGTCTCCGACGCGCCGCGCACCCTCACCGCACGGGTCCGTGAACACTCGGACCTCGCGTGCGGCGTCGGACTCGGGGTGCGCAACGGTGACCAGGCCGCGGAGATCGCCTCCTATGCGGACGGCGTCATCGTGGGGTCCGCCCTCATCACCGCGGCCACCGAGGGGGGCCAGGCCCTCGCCCGGCTGACGGCCGAACTCGCGGCGGGCGTGCGTCGGCCGGGGGCGGGCTCGTGATCCCGAGCCCGCCCCAGGGGGTCTGGGAGCTCGGGCCGTTCCCGCTGCGCGCCTACGCACTGTGGATCATCCTCGGCATCGTCGTGGCCATCTGGTGGGGTGAGAAGCGATGGGTCGCCCGTGGCGGGCGCGAGGGGGTCGTGCTCGACACCGCGCTGTGGGCCGTCCCCTTCGGTCTCGTGGGAGGTCGCCTCTACCACGTGGCCACCGACTGGTACCGCTACTTCGGGGAGGGCAGGAACCCGGTCGACGCGCTGAAGATCTGGGACGGCGGTCTGGGGATCTGGGGCGCCGTCGCGCTGGGCGCGGTCGGCGCCTACATCGGCCTGCGCCAGCAGGGCATCCGGGCGATCGGTGCGTTCGGCGACGCGGTCGCCCCGGGCATCGTCCTGGCACAGGGGATCGGGCGCCTGGGGAACTACTTCAACCAGGAGCTCTACGGTCGCGAGACGGACGTGCCCTGGGCGCTGGAGATCTACCAGCGCTACGACGAGACCTACGGGTACTCCGAGACCATCGGTCGCTCCACCGGGCAGGTGCTCGCGACCGTGCACCCCACGTTCCTCTACGAGTTGCTCTGGAACGTCCTGGTGGCCGTGGCGCTGGTGGTGATCGATCGCAGGTTCCGCCTCGGACACGGACGGCTCTTCGCCCTCTACGTGGCCCTGTACTGCTTCGGGCGGTTCTGGGTGGAGTTGCTCCGCGCGGATGCGGCGACCGAGATCCTCGGGTTGCGGATCAACACGGTCGTCTCGGTCGTCGTCATGGTGGCCGCACTGATCTACGTGTGGCGGGCACGCCGGGGCCGCGAGGACCCGTCGGACCTGCGTGCCCCCGAGGACCTGACCGGCGGGTCCCCGGAGGACGCACCCCCGTTGGCCGGTCGTTGACGTTGCGTTAACCGGTCATCCCGGTGAGGGGACTAGATTGGTACGGGTGAACCGTCGTACCAAGATCGTCTGCACCCTGGGTCCCGCCGTCGCGTCGGAGGCCGGCATCCGTGAACTCGTCGATGCCGGGATGAACGTCGCCCGGCTCAACTTCAGTCACGGAGACCATGCCGACCACGAGGCCAACTACCGCTGGGTCCGCAAGGCCTCCGACGAGTCGGGGCACGCCGTCGGTGTGCTCGCGGACCTCCAGGGCCCCAAGATCCGGCTCGGCCGCTTCCTCGAGGGCCGCCACGAGTGGGCGGAGGGCGACGAGGTCGCCATCACCGTCGCGGACGTGGAGGGCACCAAGGACCGGGTCTCCACGACCTACAAGGGGCTGGCGGCCGACGCCCGACCCGGCGACCGGCTGCTCGTGGATGACGGCAACATCGGCCTGACCGTCCAGCGGGTCGAGGGCGACGACGTCCACTGCGTGGTCACCGAGGGGGGCACGGTCTCCAACAACAAGGGCGTGTCCCTCCCGGGGATGAACGTCTCGGTTCCGGCGCTGAGCGAGAAGGACATCGCGGATCTGCGCTTCGCCCTCGCGCTGGGTGTCGACTTCATCGCCCTGTCCTTCGTCCGGTCGCCGGCGGACGTCGACCTGGTGCACGAGATCATGGACGAGGTCGGGGTGCACGTCCCGGTGATCGCCAAGCTCGAGAAGCCCGAGGCGGTCAAGAACCTCGAGTCCATCGTCCTGGCCTTCGACGCGATCATGGTGGCCCGCGGCGACCTGGGCGTCGAGCTTCCCCTGCAGGACGTTCCGCTGGTCCAGAAGCGGGCGATCCAGATCGCGCGGGAGAACGCCAAGCCGGTCATCGTGGCGACCCAGATGCTCGAGTCCATGATCACCAACTCGCGGCCCACCCGGGCGGAGGCGTCCGACGTCGCCAACGCCGTGCTCGACGGGGCCGACGCCGTGATGCTCTCGGGTGAGACCTCCGTCGGCAAGTACCCCATCGACGCGGTGCGGACCATGTCGTCCATCGCCCTCGCGGTCGAGGCCGACTCCACCGCCGCGCCGGACCTCGTCCACATCCCGAGGACCAAGCGTGGGGTCATCTCCTACTCGGCCCGCGAGATCGGGGAGCGGCTGGGCGCCAAGGCGCTCGTCGCGGTGACCTCGACCGGGGACACCGTCCGCCGGCTCGCGCGCCTGCACAGCCACCTGCCCCTCATCGCCATCACCGGCGATCCGCGCATCCGGAGCCAGTTGGCTCTCACGTGGGGAACCGAGACGTTCCTGACCGACCGGGTCCACGAGACGGCGGAGCTCGTCAAGGTGACCGACGAACTGTTGCTCCCCCTCGAGGGGTACAACGAGGACGATCTCATCGTGATCGTCGCGGGCAACGTGCCGGGAGTCGAGGGGTCGACCAACTTCATCCTCGTTCACAGGATGGGCGAGGCGGATCACTGATCACCTTCGGGTAACAACTCGGTAGCGCCGGTGAGCACCTGCTCACCGGCGCTTTCGTATCTATTCGTGCTTTTGACGTGACAGAGCCGAGATACATCTGTTACCTTTTTGGAGGCCACCGGGGAAGCCGGTCGGCCC
>NZ_JAALED010000129.1:0-3642 GCF_014145155.1 Dietzia sp. B19
GGACTTCCTCGCCGACGTCGACTGGGAACGGTCCCTGCGCGTCCTGGGGGCCCGGCACGAGTTCCTCGCCGTGCACACGGCCGACCCCCTCGACATCGCACTTCCCGCTGTGGGCGCCGCACTGCTCCAGGACCCGGCCACCGGCGAGGTGCTCGAACTGGACGTCGACGACGCCCTCGCCGCCGACTACCGCCGGGCCGCGGACTCCCATCGCGCGGAGGTCCACGCCGCCCTACGCCGCTGTGGCGCCCCGGTCCTCGCCCTGCGGACCGACCGGGACTGGATCAGGGACGTGATCGACTTCGTCGGCGCACGCCGCCAGGGTGGCCTGCCCACCGGGGAGAACCTCGTCAGGGACCTGCCCGACGACCATCCGACACCGGGAGGAACGCACCGATGAGCCTGTCGGAGTTCCAGCACCCACTGTGGCTGGTCCTGGTGGTCGTGCCACTGGCCCTCGCGATCGGATACGTGATCGCGCTGCGATCCAAGAGGCGCAGGACCGTGCGCTTCGGCAACTTCGGCGTCCTGCGGACCGTCGACCGCGGCGGTCGACGCTGGTTCACCCACGTCCCCGCGGTGCTGCTCATCCTGTCGCTGCTCGCCCTGGTGGTGGCGCTGGCCGGGCCGCAGAAGGAACAGAAGGTGCCGCGGAACCGCGCGACGGTCATGCTCGTCGTCGACGTGTCACTGTCCATGGAGTCCACGGACGTAGCGCCGTCCCGCCTGGAGGCCGCGCAGCAGGCCGCCACGACGTTCGCCAACAACCTCACCCCGGGCGTCAACCTGGGACTGGTCTCCTACGCCGGAACGGCCTCGATGCTCGTGGCACCCACCACCGATCGGGGACCCGTGGTCCGCGCCGTCGAGCGACTCCGGCTGGATGAGAGGACCGCGACCGGCGAGGCGATCTACACCGCCACCCAGGCCGTCACGACGTTCACCGAGAGCCTCGGTGGCACCGACCAGGCGCCGCCGGCCCGAATCGTGCTGCTCTCCGACGGCAAGGAGACCGTCCCCGCCGACCCGACCGAGGAGCGCGGGGCCTTCACCGCCGCCGAGCGCGCCGAGGAGGCCGGCATCCCGATCTCGACCATCTCCTTCGGCACCCTCTACGGGACAGTGGACATCCAGGGTCGCCCGCAGCCCGTCCCCGTCGACGACGCCTCGTTGCGTACCATCGCCGAGATCTCGGGGGGTGACTTCTTCACCGCCTCCAGCCTCGAGGAGCTCGACTCCGTCTACCGCACCCTCGAGGAACAGATCGGGTTCGAGTGGAAGAAGGCCGACGCCTCGCGGCCGTGGCTCGTGATCGGGTCCCTGCTGGCGATGCTCGCCGCAGCCGGATCCCTGGTGGCACACCGCCGCATCCCGTGACGGGTCCGCGCACCCCCACCGGGTCACCCGTGACGGTTCGATAGGTTGGTGCACATGGTTCCCGACAGCACGCCCACCCCCACCCCCCGGACGGTCCTGGTGACCGGGGGCAACCGCGGCATCGGACGCGCCGTGGCCGAACGACTCGCCGCCGACGGCCACCGGGTGGCGGTGACCCATCGAGGGTCCGGTGCGCCCGACGGTCTGTTCGGAGTCCTGTGTGACGTCACCGACCCCGACTCCGTCGACGCGGCGTTCACCGCGGTCGAGGCCGAGTACGGCCCGGTCGAGGTGGTGGTGTCCAACGCCGGGATCACCGACGACACCCTCCTGATGCGGATGAAGGACGAGCAGTTCACCCGGGTCGTCGAGGCGAACCTGTCCGGCGCGTTCCGGGTGGCCAGAAGGGCCTCCCGGGGGATGCTGCGCGCCAGGTTCGGCCGACTCATCTTCATCGGATCGGTGGTCGCGCAGTCGGGCACCGCGGGCCAGGTCAACTACGCCTCGTCGAAGGCCGGCCTCATCGGGATGGCCCGCTCACTGACCCGGGAACTCGGCTCGCGCAACATCACGGCCAACGTCGTGGCCCCCGGGTTCATCGACACCGACATGACCGCCGGGCTGGACGACAAGACGCAGGCCCTCGCCGTGGCGGCCATCCCGCTCGGCCGGAAGGGCAGCGCCCACGACGTGGCGGGGGCCGTCAGCTTCCTCGCGGGGGACGACGCCGGCTACATCTCGGGTGCCGTCCTGCCCGTCGACGGCGGTATGGGAATGGGGCACTGACCATGAGCGAGAACACCCGCACCGGGATCCTCTCGGGCAAGACCATCCTCGTCACCGGGGTGATCACCGACGCCTCGATCGCCTTCCACATCGCCAAGCACTGCCAGCTCCACGGCGCCACCGTCATCCTCACCGCGTTCGGCCGGCCGTCGCTGGTGCGGGCGATCTCGAAGCGACTGCCCGACAGGCCCGCGGTGATCGAACTGGACGTGCAGAGCGAGGAGGACCTCGCGGCGCTCGAGGGCAGGGTGCGAGAACACGCCGAGTCGCTCGACGGGGTGGTGCACTCCATCGGGTTCGCGCCGCCCAGTTGCCTCGGCGACCCGTTCCTCGACGCGCCCTGGAAGGACGTCTCCGTCGCCGTGGAGGTCTCCGCCTATTCGTACGCGTCCCTCGCCAGGGCCGTGCGCCCCCTGCTCAACCCCGGCGCGTCGATCATCGGACTGGACTTCGACCCGCGGTTCTCCATGCCCTTCTACAACTGGATGTCCGTGGCCAAGAACGCCCTGGAGGCGGTCAACCGCTACGTGGCCCGAGAACTCGGTCCGGAGGGCGTGCGGTCCAACCTCATCGCCGCCGGCCCCGTCAAGACCCTCGCGGCCAAGGCCATCGCCGGAGACGCGCTCGGTCCCGGCGGAGAACTGGACCAGATGCAGGACGAGTGGGCCAGGCGCGCCCCCCTGGGGTGGGACGTGAACGACCCCACCGCGGTGGCGACCACCGCGGTGGCGCTGCTCTCGGACCTCATGCCCGCCACCACGGGAACAGTGATCTATGCAGACGGTGGAGCCGGCACCGTCTCCTTCAGCGGACAGGAGAACCACAGATGACCGATGGTGAGCTCGAGGTGACCGGGCCCGTGGACGCCCTCCTCCTCCTGTCCTTCGGCGGGCCCGAGGGTCAGGAGGAGGTCATCCCCTTCCTCGAGAACGTCACCCGCGGGCGCGGGATCCCGGCGGCGCGACTCGAGGAGGTCGCCACCCACTACCGACAGCTGGGTGGCCGCAGCCCGATCAACGACCTCAACCGCGAGATCATCGACCACGTCGAGGAGGAGCTCGCCCGCAGCGGCAGGGACCTGCCGGTGTACTTCGGGAACCGCAACTGGACCCCGATGATCGAGGAGACGGTCCGGCAGATGACCGCGGACGGCGTCCGGACCGCGGCGGTGTTCGCCACCTCCGCGTGGGGCGGCTACTCCGGCTGTGCGCAATACCAGGAGGACATCGCCCGCGCGCGCGAGCAGGTCCCCGGTGCGCCCTCGATGGTCCGCCTGCGACAGTTCTACGACCATCCCCTGTTCATCGAGCGGTTCGCGTCCGATCTCCGCGCCGCCCGGGAAGCGGCGGCGCCGGGAGCCCGCGTCGTCTTCACCGCGCACTCGGTCCCCGAGGCGGCGGACGCCGTCGCGGGTCCGCCCGCGCTCGGAGGTCGTCTCTACAGCCGTCAGGTCGCCGAGGCGTCGCGGCTGGTGGCCCA
>NZ_JAALED010000130.1:0-8092 GCF_014145155.1 Dietzia sp. B19
GCCGCGCGCCTCGCGGCCGAGTCGCTGCCCCCGATGAGCGCGGCGATCTCGGCGTACGGCAACCCGCCCAGATACCGGTAGGCCACACAGAGCCGCTGCCGGGTGGGCAGAGTGGCGACCGCATCCCAGATCGCGTGCCCGCCGAGCTCGTCGTCGTCGCCCGCCCGGTTGCCACTCCACCCGCCGCCACTCCGCCCGCGGCCACTGCCCTCCCACTCCTCGAGCAGGACGACCTCGTCCGCGCCTCCCGCCGGGGCTGCCATGCGCGCTGATCTGCGCACCACGTCCACGGCGCGGCGGTGGGCGACCCTGACCAGCCACGCCTCCACATTGGTCTCCTCCGGCAGGTCCGGCCAGGCCCGCAGCGCGGAGAGGAAAGTCTCGGACCAGGCGTCGTCGGCGTCGGGGCCGGGACCCAGGACCGCACGGCACACTCGCAGAACCGTCGGCCCGTGCCGGACCACCGCACCGTCGAAGGCTGCCCTCATAGATCAGATCTTCCCCTCGTCTCCGGCGCCACGTTCACACGCCCCTCCCACCGGTCTCGGGAGGTAGTCGCTCCGCGCGAGGGAAACGTGAGGTTGGCACAGCGCCCGAGCGACACGCGTGATCGCGGCAGACGTTCGTGATCGCGCACTGGTAGAGCTTTCCCTCGCTCGTCCAATGCTCGGTACTGTCGAGTGTCGGATATCTCCGGGCGGCGCGCCGCATCGGACTTGCGTGTGGAGGACAGCGAATGGTATCGATCTTCATCTCGGGCGGGGCGGCTGGGATCGGCCTGGCAACGGCGGAGCGATTCAGCCGCGAGGGATGGACTGTCGGGGTGTACGACGTCGACACCGACGCCCTGGCCGCGGTGCAGTCGAGGCATCCCGACTGGATCACTGGAGAGCTCGACGTCCGCGACATGCAGCAGTGGGAGAAGGCGCTGGAGGAGTTCACCTCGCACACCGGCGGGACGCTCGACGTCCTGGACAACAACGCGGGTGTTCTTGTCGCCGGCGACCTGTCGGAGATCTCGGCTGACGCGGTCAAGGCCCAGATCGACATCGATGTGCTGGGCGTGACGCTCGGCGCCAAGGCCGCGTTCCCGTACCTCAAGGCCACGCCGGGGTCGCACCTGGTCAACATCGCGTCCGCGTCGGCGATCTACGGTCAACCCGGGATCGCCACGTACAGCGCCGCCAAGTTCTACGTCGCCGGGCTGACCGAGGCGTTGGAGCTCGAGTGGGCACCGCACGGCGTGCGCGTGGTGGGGATCTGGCCGCTGTGGGCCAAGACCGCTCTCGCGGACCCCAAGGCCAAGACGACCAGGACGCTCGGCATCAAGATCACTCCCGAGCAGGTGGCGGACAAGGTCTGGCAGTCCGTCCACCCGACGACCCTTGACCGCCGCCTTCATCGCACGTCCTACTCCGTCGGCGAGCAGACGACCGTGCTCGCGAACATCTCCAAGTTCTCGCCCAACTTCGCGTCGCGTCTGGTCAACAAGGTCCTGGCCCAGTAGGGCCTCACCTCGAGCTGATCGTGGGGCACCCGCCCCGGTCGGCGGCGTCCGCCGTAATCGGTCCGCGCCGCGAGAAAGTGAGGTCCGTGCGGTACCCGATCCCGCTCGGCACTCGCATACTTGTGTGACCTCACACTCTTTGGGAGTCACCATGCTCGGTTCCCGCACCCCACACCGCCTGCGTTCCCGATTTGCCGGCGCCCTCGTCGCCGGCGCGCTGGCCGTGCCCCTCGCCGCAGCGGTCACGACCACCGCCGCCGCGCCCACACTCGTCCCGCAGGCCACCGCCGGGCCGGTGGAGGACACACTGACGGACCTCGTCGGGGACCTGGATCCCACCGGTGAGCTCGGGCCGTACGTGACCGAGGCGCTCAACGGCATCAACGGGCCCCTCGGCGCCCCCGGCCCGCCCGCTGTGGTGGACACCCCGGTCACCTGTCGACCGACCCCGTCCCACCCGCGGCCGGTCATCCTCGTTCACGGGACGTTCGACAACGGTCCCAACACGGTCCCGCGCCTGGGCGAGCCGCTACGGCGGCAGGGATTCTGTGTGATCGCCCCGACCCTCGGCGCCTACGCGGGCAACCCGGCCCGGGGAGGTCTCGACTCGATCGTCGGTGCGTCCGGTCCGCAGCTCGCCGGGGTGATCGACCACGTGCGCGCGGTCACCGGCGCCGCGCAGGTCGACCTGGTGGGTTACTCGCAGGGCGCCTCGATCGCGGGGTACACCACCAAGGTGTTGCGCCCCGGCGCGGTGGGCCGGGTGGTCTCGGTGGGCGGGTACTGGGGCGCCGACAACAGTGGCCTGATCCCGCACCAGCTGCCACCAGGGCTCGCAGGCGCGGCGTTGTGGGCCGCCAACCTGCGGGGCCTGGCCGAACTGTCGCCCGGCAGCCCCATGCTCACCGCCTGGTACGGACTCGACCGCACCCCGTTCCTGCCCGGGGTCGCCTACACACTCATCGCCACCGGCGGCGACCATCTCCTGCCACCGCAGCGGAGCTTCGTGCCGGGGCCCGGCGTCGGGTGGCGGGTTCCGGAGCAGGCCTGTGGCGGCGGCCCGACCTCCCACGGCGGGATGGCGCTCGACCCGCGAACACACTCGATGGTCGCCCGGGCGCTCGGCGGAGCGGGCGCCTGCTGAGACATCCGGGGCCGGGCCGCACCGACACCAGGGCAGGGCGCCAGGGATGTAGTGCCCCAGACCGCGTTGCACGGGTCGACGAGAGCGAGGAAATTCGGTGACCACGCACAGTATCCGGCCCGCCAGGGAAAGTGATCTGGTCCCTGTGCAGGACATCGAGCGGTCGGCTGGCTCACCCTTTGCCGAGATCGGGATGACCGTGGTGGCCGAGGACGACCCGCCGTCGGTCAGCTCGCTACTGCAGTTCGTGCAGAACGGGCGGGCGTGGGTCAGCACCGTCGGGGCCGATCGGCCCGTGGCGTACCTGCTGGCGGATGTGATCGACGCCAATGCTCACCTCGACCAGGTCTCGGTGCACAGCGATTTCATGCACCGTGGGATCGGGACCGCTCTACTGAATCACATGATCGGTTGGGCGCGGGAGTGCGGCCTTCCCGCGGTCACTCTGACCACCTACACCGACGTCCCGTGGAACGGGCCATATTACGAGCGTCATGGGTTCCGGTACCTCGCCGAGAAAGAGGAGACCCCCGGCCTCAAGGAGATCAGAGCCGCAGAGATCGCCCGCGGCCTTGACCAGTGGCCGCGCGCCTGCATGCGCAGGGAACTGTGAGAAGGTCATGGCTCCTGCGACCGGGGACGCGCCGAAGAACCGGCCCTTGTCCCGGCCACGGACCTCACCGGCCGCGTACTCACCACGGCGGGTGATGATCGCGAACGTCTATTGACTTTCGTCGCCGTAGACCTTTGTAGGAAACGCCTTCCGCGTCGTTGGCGGACGTCTGTCGGGTTTCCCGGAGTAGGAGCGAACCACTCTAGCTTTGAGATTCGGCGCGTCTCCATCGCGCGCTTCGACCACCTCCCGGTCGAGGAACTCCCGCTTCGAGTCGGCCGTTCACTGCGCAGGCCAGACATTCGCTCGGACTCGGGGACGAGGCGGCCAGCGTCCCGTAGACCCCTGATAGGCGCTCGGGTTCTGGACGACACTCATGTGCTACATGAACCCGAGGCAAGCCCCATGGCTCGAGCTGCGGTAACCGCAGATCCGCTTCATGCCCGTCAGCTGTCGCGTCAGAGGATCGTCAAGTGAGACACCTGAACCAGTCGCTCCGGGAGTCTTGGTACGTCTTCTGGGAGGGGGGTGAGATCCCCTCGTTCGATCCTTACTGGTGTTCTGTTGGTATCTGAAACGTCCACCGAGAGATCAGTTCTGAATCCGGCCACGCTCGCGAGCCTGCGCACGCACCAGCTGTCGCAGCTGTGCACGGGCCTCGTCGTGGATCGTGGTTGAGGTGGTTGTCGCGGTCTGGATCGAGACGACCAGGCCGTAGCGAACGCTCTCGCCCTTGCGCAGCGTCTGGGCGTCACGCATGCACTCCACCTGGAGGGGGAGCGTCTCACTGGCGCCGAACACCATGGCGCGCTCGCCCTCGATGATTTCGTGCTGGCAGCTGCCCTTGCGAACGCTCCAATGGGTGGCCTCAGCACGGTCACCGGCGGTGATTGCACGGTCGGGGAGTTCAAAGTAAACCTTTGTGCCTCGGTAGCGGCTGAGGTTGCCCGCGGTGGGGGCCATGTAGGCCAGCGTAATGGTGATGCGGTGCCACTCGGGGCGTGCGCGCAGTGAGGATGGGAGGGGGACCCGGTAGGTGTGGCTTTGCTCCCGTTCGATGGAGCCGCCCGCGATGAGTGCGGCTCGGTTTGTCGCGGCATGTCCCAGCAGCGCAGGATCAAGGACGCCGTAGCCGAGCATGGCGGTCAGTTCTCGCCGCGCTCGTTGAGGATCCAGCGCCAAAGAGTCGCGCAAGTGACGCGCAGCAGGACCCCACGAGCTTGCGTGCACGAGCAGCGCGCGGACCAGCACCGGGTGGTAGAGCGCGTCGGGGAAGGCGGGATCGCCGGCCTCAGCGCCGGCCTCGAGCACGTCGAAGACGCCGCTGGCTTCGCGTGAGACCAGGGCGGCGGCGTTGCTGGTGCCGACAGTGAAGGCCGTCGCGGAAGTTGCCCCGCCACGTCCGGGCACCGCGACTCTCGTGCCGGGTCCGGTGGCATACGTGCGCAGGGGATTCAGGACTACCTCGTCTGCGTCTTCCCCGGACCCCACACTGGGGAGTAAGGGGCGCTCGTAGAGCGTCACTCCACCGGTGTGGTGCAGGTCGGGCTTAATCGAGCGGCCGACGCCGGGCCCGACTGCGCCGTAGAACGCAGGCGTGCCCGGCTCGTTCAGGTTCCAGGCCGTGTCGGGACGGTTGCCGGGCTGTGCTGCGCTTAAACCGGTGTGGTCGGGCCCTGAGGCGGGGACGTTAGAGCTGGCATCGGCATGCGTGGCGCCGACGGTGAGCGCGTTCATCGCATCGCCTGGAGGCAGGAGCCCACGCTTTCGGCTGTTTGCTCGAGCAGCGCGCAACGCAGCAACTCGCGCGGCGGTCAGCTGGTTGGCCTGCGAAGCGGGAATCGCCAGCGGAAGGGTGTGGTTGCCGGCGCTGACTATGAAGAGAAGGTTGTACTCCAGGGCGAGCCAGTCGAGTAGTCGCCCAGTTGGGCTCATTCGCCTAACCAGGGCGCGGGCCGGTGAGCCAATAGAAAGGTTGACGATGCGCACGCTCGGCGCGGTCGCATCACGGCCAGATTCTCCCTTGATCATGCGGCGAATAGCGCGGTGCAGCAGATCGGGCAGCAGGACGTTGTCGAGGACCTGCTCGGCTGCCGAGCTCAGGGGGTGGGGTTGGAGGATGGGGCGGACATACAGGGGCCTGTGTAGTGGATCCCCGCCGGCATCGAGGTCGCCGTGGATGATTAGCGAGGCCATGGCGGTGCCGTGATGGCGTGCTGAGACTGGATAGTTGACGCCCAGGCCGTCGGGGTCGTCGACGCTCAGCCGGCCAGCCAGGCGGTCGTGGTTGGCGAAGGGAAGCCCGTCGAGAAGAGCGATGCGAGGCAGCGCATCCGCAGGTCTGGCCGACACGACACTGCCGTCGCTGGAGTCGGTGTGGTCCGGGCCTGCGTCGTCTGAGTCGTCCTGAATATCGAGTTCGGGCTGGGTGACTGTCATCGGGGCGAACGGGGTGACGAACATGACCTCGTCGGTGGTCAGCAGATCGATGGCTTGAGATCCGCGCTCGAGTGCCTCTTCTACTTGCTGGACCGGCAGCTCAGCCAGTATGGCGTGGTAACCGATCTCGGCGATCTGAGCGCGGTGCAGGACCCGTCCGCCAGCCGCGGTTAGTACTTCTTCGACGTGTCCTTCAGCGTAGGTTCGATCCGGGGCTCCGCGACGGAACCACAACTCGACCTCGACGCGTACTGGACTGATCGATTGGCCGACGAGCTCCAGGTGCTCACGCCACTGTTCAAGCAGCCCTGTCTCTCGGACGCGGTCCTGCGGGCCCCACCTGCGGATGGCGCGTAGTTGGGCGAAGGCGTGCTTGAACTTGCCCAGTCCGTGCTTAAACGTGATGTCTGGGTCATCCAGCCAAGCCTCGAAAAGGGTGACCAGCTGGCCGGCAGCCTCGCTGTTGGACATCACCAGGTACAGCGAGCGTGAGACCTGGTCGTCGAGTTGGCCCTCGGTGGGAGAAAAGCTGGCGAAGTCCTCGTCGGGGTCGGTGTCTTCGTCGAGGAACTCGGAGAGGAACTCCAGGCCCTCAATCCGGTCGACGGCGTTGCGAAAGTCGGCGACCGATCCGGCGAGGTCGAAGACCAGTACCAGTTCAGGGTCGAGCTCGTCGGCGTCGTCGTCACTTAGATGGACGCGCCGCCTGTCGAAAGCCTCGACGAGGGCACGGAATTGCGGGGACAGCCTCTCGCCCTGGCGTGTAGCTCCGGGGCCTCGAACTACAGGTGGGACCGAGGGGGGCAGCTTGTGTCGGTCGCCCACAGTCGGCGCAGTCAGTGCCAGCAGGGTTCGCGAGTCGGAGCCGGGGGAGGGGCTGGATCCTTCGGCACCGGCGGTGGGTTGCTGACTCACCCGCTCGCCTGGTTGCGCCAGTGTTCGAGGCGTTCCCTCACGATCCGTTTGTGATCGGAGTCGGGAAGTTCGAGGACGGCGCGGCGGCGTACGTCGAGGGCGAACTCTTCCAGCTCTGCGTAGCTCGCGCCGGCGAGCTTGTCGGCCAGGGTGCGCGGGGCGAACCCAAGGTCGCCACCGAATCGAGCGGCGAGCCGTTCGAGGTAACGGGTGGCTTCGGCGCGACTGGGGGCATTGAGCTCGGCGCGAATCTGGAACCGGCGCCAGGCCGCTCGGTCGAGCAGTTCGCTGTGGTTGGTGGCTCCGATCAATATGACGTGGGCGGGCAGGCGGTCGACCTGCAGCAGCAGCGTGGAGACCACTCGCTTGATCTCGCCGGTCTCGTGCTCGTCCGAGCGTTCCTTGGCGACGGTGTCGAGTTCGTCGAAGAACAACACGCAGCGGCGGGTGCGGGCGAACTCGAAGGCGCTGTCGAGTCGTGCGGCGGTCTCACCGAGGAAACTCGAGACCACCCCCTCATAGCGCACCACATACAGCGGCAGCATCAACTCGGCTGCAATCGCCTCAGCGACGCTGGTCTTACCGTTGCCCGGGGGACCGGAGAGAAGCAGACGATTGCGTGCCTCGATGCCGTAGCTGCGTAGCAGCTCCGAGCGCCTCTGCTCCTCCACCAGCTCACCGATAACCCGCCTCGGCACGGGCCCGAGGTCGAGATCAGAGAGACGTCGTTCCGGGACGACCTCTTGGAGTAGGTCACGTACCGCGGAGGCGCGGTCGTCGCGAGCTCGCCCCTGGCCCGTGGTGGTGATGATCTCGGAGAGCCTATCGGCCAGCAGGTGGTGCTGGTTGGCCCGTTCCTCGGCAATGACCGCCTCGACCAGCACCTTGAACCGGTCCTTGTCCCCGCGTCGCTCAGCCTCGACGAGATCGAGCAGCAAGTCGGCTCGCGCCACGTCGGCCTCCCTAATGGACATATCAGACCCCCGGATAATACCGACCGCTCACACCTCACGCGGGCAAGACGGGCCGGGCGCTCCCATGGCGCGGTCGCAGGTCCCTCGCCTGCCTTGCGGGCCGTCCGGTGGCGACTCCGCCACGATCCACTCGAACCAGTGCAGACGAGCGAGCCTGCCTGCCTCTCACTTGTCAAGACGGAGCTCTTCGGCGACCTAAATTCGCTTGTGGCGACGCATCCGTTCGTGAGAGCCCCAATCAGTGCGGCCTCCGAGGAGCCCCTCGACAAGAACCTATCCGCCTCGGTCACGATCACACCCTGAGACCGCGTCGGCCTCGATGGCCCGGGGAGGGTCAGCCGCTGCCGCTGCTGCGACCCTCCACGCTCCGGCCGTCGCCGCCATGCCGCCGGACCAGGTCGACCGAATCCCGGAGCCCGAGACCCGGGTGCGCGACCCGGAGTCGGCGGACCGCGTCGACCTCACCGGACGAGGCCTGCACCGCCTCGGCGACCTCGCCC
>NZ_JAALED010000131.1:0-7270 GCF_014145155.1 Dietzia sp. B19
CGCACTCCGTCGACCCCGTCACGCAACTCCGGCGAGTGGCTGAAATGGGCCAACACCGCGACGGTGAAGGCAGCGATCATCGCGCCGAAGACCAGCCATCCGGCCCCGGGCGGGAACCAGTCCCACGACGGCCCCGACGTCCCGTAGATCATGCGGTCGAAGAACAGCGCCCCCGCCGCCGGCGACTGCGCCACCACCGACCCGTACGGGGCGTCCTCCGCGGGCGGCGCCAGCAACGCGGCGAGCGGCGAGGCGGCCGCCGCGGCGACCGCACACGTCAGCCCCGGAAGCACCACGAGGACGGTGACGCCACCCGGCCTCCGCAGGCCCGGGTGACGGTGCCACAAGGTCAGCACCGCACACACGACGGCCGCCCCGAGGAGGACGATCAACATCAGGAGCTGGCTGCCGCCGTCCGTCCCGGACTCCGGGAGCCGCAACCCCCTCCCGCCGCCCACCGAGAGCAACTCCGAGCGGGGTGCCGCCACGATCCACACCAGCAGCGCGACCACGGCCGGACCGACGACTCCCGACACGGTCCCCACGGCGCGGATCGGCGAGCTGAGCATGGGCCGGACTGTACCAACGCGGGCGCTGTCGACCGTCTGTGGTGTAATCGGACGCGGCTCCGCCATGCTCTTCGGTGCACGCGCTCGCAGAGTCGGGGCGCCTGCACAGACCGGACGACCCGTCAGGAAGTACTCGCCAGTGGCCACCAGCACTCCGATCTCGCCTGCTCGCCGCCGGCGAGGGAAGATGGCCTACCGGCACGACATCGACGGGCTCCGCGGGCTGGCCATCGCACTGGTCGTGGTGTTCCACATCTGGATGGGCCGCGTCTCCGGCGGCGTCGATGTGTTCCTCACCCTCTCCGGGTTCTTCTTCCTGGGATCGCTCCTACGCGGCGCCTCGGACGGGCGCACCGCCCTCAACCCGATCCCCCATCTCACGCGACTGGTCCGTCGGCTGTACCCGGCGTTGGTGGTCACGGTGGCCGCGACCGTCGTGGGGACGATCCTCATCAAGCCCCCTACCCAGTGGTCGGCGATCTTCGAACAGACCCTCGCCTCGCTGCTGTACTACCAGAACTGGGAGCTCGCGCTCACCTCCCAGGACTACGCGGCGGCCGACGCCACCATCTCGCCGCTGCAGCACCTGTGGTCCATGTCGGTGCAGGGCCAGTTCTATCTCGTCGCCCTCGGCGTCGTCCTGGGCCTGACCGCGATGTGGCGGCTCATCGGGCGGGGCGGCTCGCCCAAGTGGATGCTCCTCGGAGTGGTGGCCGTGGGCACCGCGGCCTCGGTGTGGTGGTCCGCCTACGGGCAGGCCGTCAACCAGCCCTGGAACTACTACGACACCGGCGCCCGGATGTGGGAGCTCCTCGTCGGTGGTCTCGTGGCGATCCTGCTGGCGGGGATCGTGCTGCCGTGGCCGTTGCGCATGCTCAGCACCGTCGCCGGGCTGGCGCTCATCGTGAGCTGCGGCTTCGTGATCGACGGCGCCGCCTACTTCCCCGGCCCCCTGGCCTGGTACCCGATCGGCGGGGCCCTGCTGATCATCCTCGGCGGCAACCTCCCCGAGGGCGAGCGCGCGACACCGCGGAGGGACCCGGTCACCTGGCTGCTGTCCGCGCGGGTGTTCCGACGCCTGGGCGACATCTCGTACTCCCTGTACCTGTGGCACTGGCCGCTCCTCATCCTCTGGCTCTCCTACGACCGGCAGGCCGAGATCACGCTGGTGTCGGGGCTGGCGATCGTCGCGGTCTCCGTGGTGCTCGCCCTGTTGACCGAGAAGTACGTCGAGCGACCGCTGCGGATGGCCAGCCGGGCACGCGGGCGGTCCACCCCCGCCGCCCAGAAGCGTGACTCGCTCCGCAAGGGGTCCGGACGCAACGCGCGCGATCAGCGCCGCTTCGTCCAGGCCACCGCCCTCGTCGTGGTGGCCGCGGTGGCCAGCCTCGGGACGGTCGGATGGTGGACCGCCACGTCCGCCTCCCGCTCGGCCGTGCCCTATGTCGACTCACTGACCGACCCGGACCACCCCGGGGCCCGCGCCTTCTTCGACGGCATCCCGGTCCCCGAGGACGCCGACTACGTCCCCTCACTGCTGCAGGTGGGCAACGACCTGCCCGTGAGCACCCTGGACGGCTGCATCTCGAACTTCGAGTCGGCCGAGGTGCAGATGTGCGTGTACGGCGACGTCACCGCGCCGCGCACCATCGCCTTGGTGGGTGGCTCCCACGCCGAGCACTGGATCAGCGGCCTCGACGAGGTCGGCCGACACTACGGCTTCCGGGTGGTCACGGTGCTCAAGATGGGGTGCCCGCTGACCCTGGACGCCTCGGTGTCCGACAGCGACGAGTTGCTGTACGAGAGCTGCGCCGAGTGGACGCCCGCCGCCCTGGCCGCCCTCGTGGGCCTGGCACCCGACTTCGTGTTCACCACCGCCACCCGGCCGGTGGGGGTCGTGGGCCCGGACGTCACCCCGCGCCAGTACGTGGACCTGTGGCGTGCACTCGACCAGCAGGGCATCGGCGTGATCGCCGTCCGGGACACCCCGTGGCTCAACCAGGGCCGCGGCCCGATCCGGGCCGGGGACTGTCTGGGAGACGGCGGCACCCCCGAGGAGTGCGGGATGCCCCGGGAGCGGTCCATCGCGCCGATCAACCCGGCCGGGCTCGCCGGGGCCGGGATCGACTCGGTCCGACTGATCGACCTCACCGACGGCCTGTGCGACCCGGCGAACTGCCCGGTCGTGGTGGGCAACGTGATCGTCTACCACGATTCCCACCACCTCTCCGGGTCGTGGGTCCGGTCCGCGTCGGGCGAACTGGCCAGGCAGATGGGGCCCGCGACCGGCTGGTGGTGACCGCCGGGGGCCCGGCACAGCGGCTCCCGCCCCGGAACGCACTACTGTTGGGCCTTGTGACCAACGACGACGCGCAGCAGTCCGCCCCAGAGCTCATCCGTGCCTGGCCTGGCACCGCCTTCCCCCTCGGTGCCACGTATGACGGAACCGGCACCAACTTCGCGCTGTTCTCCGAGGTGGCCGAGCGCGTCGACCTGTGCCTGATCGACCGCGACGGCGGGGAGCAGTGCGTCGAGCTCACCGAGGTAGACGGTCATATCTGGCACTGCTATCTGTTCGGGGTGACCCCGGGGCAGCGCTACGGCTTCCGGGTGCACGGGCCGTACGAGCCCGAGAACGGTCTGCGCTGCGACCCCTCCAAGCTGTTGCTCGACCCGTACGGCAAGGCCTTCGACGGGGAGTTCGACGGCCACCCGAGCCTGCACAGCTACGACCTGGACGACCCGGGTCGACGGAACACCGAGAACTCCCTCGGTCACACCATGACCACCGTCGTGATCAACCCCTACTTCGACTGGGGCAACGACCGCGCGCCCCGGCACGAGTACCACAACACCGTGATCTACGAGGCCCACGTCAAGGGTATGACCGCCACGCACCCCGACATCCCGGCGGAGATGCGCGGCACCTACGCCGGCATGACCCACCCGGCGATCATCGACTACCTGACCGACCTCGGCGTCACCGCGATCGAGTTGATGCCGGTGCACCAGTTCATGCAGGACCAGCGGTTGATCGACATGGGGCTGCGGAACTACTGGGGGTACAACAGCTTCGGCTTCCTGGCCCCGCACAACGAGTACGCGTTCGCGGAGAAGCCCGGTGACGCGGTGAGCGAGTTCAAGGCGATGGTCAAGGCGTTCCACGACGCCAACATCGAGGTGATCCTGGACGTGGTCTACAACCACACCGCGGAGGGTAACCACATGGGACCCACCATCGCGTTCCGCGGGATCGACAACCAGGCGTACTACCGTCTGGTCGAGGGCGACGAACAGCACTACATGGACTACACGGGCACCGGGAACACGCTCAACGTCCGGCACCCCCACTCCCTGCAGCTCATCATGGACTCGCTGCGGTACTGGGTCCTCGACATGCACGTCGACGGGTTCCGGTTCGATCTCGCCTCCGCCCTGGCCAGGGGGCTGCACGACGTCGACCGGTTGTCCTCATTCTTCGATCTGGTCCAGCAGGACCCGGTGGTCAGCCAGGTCAAGCTGATCGCCGAGCCGTGGGACGTCGGCGAGGGCGGCTACCAGGTGGGCAACTTCCCGCCGCTGTGGACGGAGTGGAACGGGCAGTTCCGCGACACCGTCCGCGACTTCTGGCGGGGAGAGCCCGCCACTCTCGGCGAGTTCGCCTCCCGCCTGACCGGCTCCTCGGACCTGTACGAGAACACCGGACGTCGCCCCACCGCCTCGATCAACTTCGTCACCGCCCACGACGGCTTCACCCTCAACGACCTGGTCAGCTACAACGAGAAACACAACGAGGCCAACGGCGAGGACGGCAACGACGGCGAGAGCCACAACCGCTCCTGGAACTGCGGGGTCGAGGGACCCACCGACGACCCCGAGGTGCTGCGTCTGCGCCACCGGCAGCGGCGCAACATGCTGACCACCCTCATCCTGTCGCAGGGCACGCCGATGATCGCCCACGGTGACGAGATCGCCCGCACGCAGGGCGGGAACAACAACGTGTACTGCCAGGACAACGAGATCGCGTGGATGAGCTGGGACCTCGACGAGGAGAAGGAAGACCTCCTCGAGTTCACCCGCACCCTGGTCCGACTGCGGAAGGACCATCCGGTGTTCCGCCGGCGCAGGTTCTTCGGCACCGTTCTCCGCGACGACGAGGACCCGCAGGACATCGCCTGGTTCAGCCCGGACGGGTCCGAGATGACCCACAAGGACTGGGACTCCGGCTTCGGCAAGTCCCTGGCCGTTTATCTCAACGGTGAGGGCATCCACGAACCCGACGAGCGTGGCCAGCGGATCGTCGACGACTCGTTCCTCCTGCTGTTCAACGCCCACCACGAGCCCATCGAGTTCTCGTTGTTGGGGTCCGAGTACGCCGAGAGCTGGGAGGTCGTCCTGGACACCGCGGTCCACCTCGAGGAGCGCACCGGTGAGCTGGGGTCGGACGACACGATCACGGTGGCCGATCGCGGCACGATCGTGCTGCGCAAGGTCACCTGATCGTGACCGCCGCGGATCTGACCGGGACCGGGCCGCTGCGCAGGGGTACGGCCCTGGCGAGCACCTACCGCATCCAACTGCGGACGCCCGCGTCCGACCCGGACGGCCGCGGGTTCGTCCTGGCCGACGTCGAGGCCCTGGTCCCCTACCTCGCCGACCTCGGCGTGGGATCGGTGTACCTGTCGCCGATCCTCGAGGCCACCCCCGGATCGACCCACGGGTACGACGTGGTGGACCCGACCACGGTCGCAGCGGAGCTCGGCGGGATCAGCGCACTGCGGTCGCTGCGGGCCGCCTGCCGGGAGCACGACCTGGGCCTGGTGGTGGACATCGTCCCCAACCACCTGGGTGTGGACCGTCCGGCGGCGAACCGCTGGTGGTGGGATGCGTTGCGCCGGGGCCCGGAGTCGCCGTATTTCACCTACTTCGACTTCGACACCGAGCCCGCCAACGGGGCGGACGGCCGGATAGCGATCCCGGTGTTGGGTTCACCGGAGGACGTCGACCAGCTCGTCGTCGTCACCCCCACCGACACCGCCACAGACACCGACACCTCCGACACGGACGCTGCGGAGGCCGAGCTGCACTTCTACGACCATCGCTTCCCGGTGGCCCCCGGCACCGGGGGCGGGACCGCGCAACAGGTGCACGACCGCCAGCACTACCGGTTGGTCCACTGGCGGGAGCCGCTCCTGGGCTACCGGCGGTTCTTCACCGTGACCGGGCTGGCCGGGCTGCGCCAGGAGGACCCGGCGGTCTTCGACGCCACCCACACCGAGGTGGCCCGCTGGTGCGAGGAGGATCTGGTCGACGGCATCCGGGTCGACCACCCCGACGGTCTCGCCGATCCCGTGGGCTACACCCGGCGGCTCCGCGGGCTGGCCGGCGAGGACCGGTGGCTGCTGGTGGAGAAGATCCTCGCGCCCTCCGAAGTGCTCGAGCCCGCCATGCCCGTCGACGGGACCACGGGATACGACGCCCTCCGGCTGATCGACCAGATGTTGGTGGACCGGGGCGGACAGGCGCGGTTGACCGAGCTGGCCTCCCGGTACTGCGGCGGCCCCGGCGACGAGGAGCAGGTCCACGATCAGTCCGCCCGTCTCAAGCGGCAGATCGTCCTGGAGGACCTCGCCCCCGAACTGGGCCGCCTGACCCGCGCAGTGCGGCGTGAGGCCGCCCTCGGCAGGGAGCCGAGTGTCGTGACGGGTGGTGACGACGAGGAGGCCCTCCTCCGCGCGGCGTTGGTCTCGGTGATCGAGCGCACGCCCGCCTATCGCGCCGACTATCCCGTCCTCCGCGGGACCCTGCCCGCGATACTGGACGATCTGCACCGCGACCGCCCCGAACTGGCTCCCGTGCTGGGTCTCGTGGCCGGGGCTCTGGCCCGTGGTGCCGAGGCCTCGAGCCGGTTGGCGCAGGTGACCGGTGCGGCCACCGCCAAGGCCGAGGAGGACCGCCTGTTCTACCGGCTCGGCCGGCTGGTCTCGCTCAACGAGGTCGGCGGTTCACCGGGGCGGATGGGCATGCAGGTGGAGGCCTTCCACCTCGCGATGGCCGAACGCGCGCTCGCCTCCCCCCTGGCCATGACGGCGCTCAGCACCCACGACACCAAGCGGGGCGAGGACGTGCGCGCCCGGATCTCGGTCCTCTCCCAGCTGTCCGACGAGTGGGCGGATCTGGTCTCCGAGGTGTTCCGGACGTTCCCCCCGCCCGCCGAGGACGCGGGGTACTTCCTGCTCCAGGTGATCGTGGGGGTGTGGCCGGAGCGCGACGATCCCGCCGACGACCTGCGGTCCCGGCTGCACGACTACGCCGACAAGGCCCTACGTGAGGCCGCCGTGCACACCACCTGGACCGATCAGGACGCGGACTTCGAGTCCGCCGCCCACCGGTGGATCGACACCCTGCTCGACTCGGGCGGCGCGTTGCTCACCCCGTTCGTCGACCGCATCGCCCCCGCCGGGCGTGACAACTCGTTGATCGCCAAGGCGACACAACTGCTGTCCCCCGGGGTCCCCGACGTCTACCAGGGCACGGAGGTGTGGGAGGACTCGCTGGTCGACCCGGACAACCGCCGGTTCGTGGACTACGAGCCCCTGCGGTCCGGCGCGGTGGCCCGCGGCGGGCACCCCAAGTTCGCGCTGGTCCGTGAGGCACTGCGGATCCGGCGTGCGCATCCGGCGGCGATGGCGGCCGGCGCG
>NZ_JAALED010000013.1:0-6016 GCF_014145155.1 Dietzia sp. B19
GAGGTCGCCGGGACCTCCTGGGCCGCGACCACCGGTGCGTGGATCACGCCCGACGCGGTGCCCAGGACGAGCGCCGCCGCGAGGAGGGCGCGTCCGGGCGTCCGGACCGGGCCCCGACGTCTCCGCGCTCCCGGAGCGCGGCTTGAAGAATGGTCAGGCTTCACGTTTCACCTTCCGATAACCGCACGAGGATGCGGCTGACCGCGCGACCCGCACGGCGGGACGCGTCGCCGAGGAGGGTGAGGTTCGGGTGATGCCTTCCCCTGCGCCACTAGAGCCTCATACCAACTCGGCAGAACCGATGGTTCCTCTAGCACCGTAGGTCACAGAAGTCCCGTCCGGAACATTGGACGGCAAAATACACTGCTGTAACTCTAATAACGCGAGAAAACCCGACGTGTCGGGCGATGGGGAGAAGAGCGTCCGTCAGCGCAGACGCTGACGGAGATCGTCAGCGCGGGCGCCGCTGGAGGGCGTCAGCGCAGGCGCCGCCGGAGGGCGACGACGAAGGCGACCGCCACGACGATCGCCAGCACGAGCACGACCGCCGAGAACGCGCCCCAGGGCGGGGCGGGGGCGGTGACCTTGTGCGCGAAGACAGAGGCGGAGGCCACCGGGTCGAACTCCTCCCAGGCGTCGTCCTGGCCGGCCTCGAGCTTGTGGCGGGGGATGGTGTCGCTGGAACTGCCGACGAAGACCGGGGTCCGGACCAGGATCGTCCCCTCGTACTCCTCGTTCAGCAGGGCGGCGAGGTCGCGGGCGTCCGTGTAGACGGCGGCCGGGGCCTCGGTGTAGACCACCTTGAGATCGAGCCCGCGGTCCCCCGCCTCGGTGACGACGGTCCGCAGTCCCTCGACGAACGGCTCCGGGGCGGAGACCCCGTCGTCGGCCAGGTCCCGGGACACGGCCTCGAAGTCGAGCCACTGCGGGACCTCGCCCTCCTGCAAGGACATCACCGGCTCGGCCTCGTAGGCGAGCGTGGTCACGGAATCGTCGGAGTTGTCCACGGCCGACATGGTGCCATCTCGTCGTCGTCGAACCGAATACACGCGCCGGACGGCGCGATACCCGCTCCGCGCCCCCCACCTTCGGGCGTGCCGGAACCTATACAGAACGAGCGTACTGGTAAATTGGTGACCGCAACCGGGCGCGAGGGTCCACAATGGGTCCTGTGTCCGCCCCCGGCGTTGCCGCCCGAGACACGCGGCGACACCGGGAGGGATGACGAATCGACATTCACACCACGAGTGGAGCTGACGTGACAGCAAGCATTGACAGCTTTGGCGCCAAGGGGACCCTAGAGGTCGGCGGCCAAGCCTATGAGATCTACCGCCTCTCGGCGGTCGAGGGAGCCGCGAAGCTCCCCTATTCCCTCAAGGTCCTCACCGAGAACCTGCTGCGCACGGAGGACGGCAAGAACGTCACCAAGGCGCACATCGAGGCCCTGGCCGGCTGGGACCCCTCCGCCGAGCCCGACACCGAGATCCAGTTCACGCCCGCCCGCGTGATCATGCAGGACTTCACCGGTGTCCCCTGCATCGTCGACCTCGCCACCATGCGTGAGGCCGTCAAGACCCTCGGTGGCGACCCGGACAAGGTCAACCCCCTCGCGCCGGCCGAGATGGTCATCGACCACTCCGTGATCATCGAGTCCTTCGGTGGTCGCGACTCCTTCGACAAGAACGTCGAGATCGAGTACCAGCGCAACGAGGAGCGGTACCAGTTCCTCCGCTGGGGCCAGGGTGCGTTCGACGACTTCAAGGTCGTCCCCCCGGGTACCGGCATCGTTCACCAGGTCAACATCGAGTACCTGGCGCGCTCCGTGATGGTCCGGAACGGACAGGCCTACCCCGACACCTGCGTGGGCACCGACTCGCATACCACCATGGAGAACGGTCTCGGCGTCCTGGGGTGGGGCGTCGGCGGTATCGAGGCCGAGGCCGCCATGCTCGGCCAGCCCATCTCCATGCTCATCCCCCGCGTCGTGGGCTTCAAGCTCACCGGGTCGATCAAGCCGGGCGTCACCGCCACGGACGTCGTCCTGACGATCACCGAGATGCTGCGCAAGCACGGCGTCGTGGGCAAGTTCGTGGAGTTCTACGGTGCCGGTGTCGCGGCGGTGCCCCTGGCCAACCGCGCCACGATCGGCAACATGAGCCCGGAGTTCGGCTCCACCTGCGCCATGTTCCCGATCGACGGCGAGACCATCGACTACCTGCGCCTGACGGGTCGCGACGAGGAGCAGCTCGCCCTGGTCGAGGCATACGCCAAGGAGCAGGGTATGTGGCTCCACGCCGACGCGGAGGAGCCCGTCTTCTCCGAGTACCTCGAGCTCGACCTGGGCGAGGTCGTCCCGTCGATCGCCGGGCCCAAGCGTCCGCAGGACCGCATCGAGCTGGCCGACTCCAAGAGCGCGTTCCGCAAGGACATCCACAACTACGTGGACGCCGGCGTCGACCCCCTCGGTGACACCGAGAAGGGCCGGATGCAGGCCGAGGGCGGTGCGCCGTCCGACAACGCCGGTACCGCGACCCTCTCGCACGCCGAGGAGGGCTCGGTCCGGGCCGACGCCTCCGCCGGCTCCGAGGGTCGTCCCTCCAAGCCCGTCGAGGTGTCCGTCGACGGCACCGAGATGGTCCTGGACCACGGCATCGTCTCCATCGCCTCGATCACCTCCTGCACCAACACGTCCAACCCGTCGGTGATGATCGGCGCCGGGCTCCTCGCCCGCAAGGCGCACGAGAAGGGCCTCAAGGCCAAGCCGTGGGTCAAGACCTCGATGGCACCGGGGTCGCAGGTCGTCACCGAGTACTACGAGCGCGCCGGACTCTGGCCGGACCTGGAGGCCCTCGGCTTCTACCTCGTGGGCTACGGCTGCACCACCTGCATCGGCAACTCCGGTCCGCTCCCGGAGGAGATCTCCAACGCGATCCAGGAGCACGACCTGACCGCCACCGCGGTGCTGTCCGGCAACCGCAACTTCGAGGGCCGGATCAACCAGGACGTCAAGATGAACTACCTGGCGTCGCCGCCGCTGGTCATCGCGTACTCCATCGCCGGGACCATGGACTTCGACTTCGAGTCCGACTCCCTGGGCAAGGACACCGACGGCAACGACGTCTACCTCAAGGACATCTGGCCCTCCACCGAGGAGATCGAGGAGACCATCAAGGCCTCCATCTCCTCCAAGGAGTACACGTCCAAGTACGCCGACGTCTTCGCCGGTGACGACCGCTGGCGTGGGCTCAGCACCCCGGACGGCAAGACGTTCGAGTGGGACGCCAAGTCGACCTACGTCCGTAAGCCCCCGTACTTCGAGGGGATGCAGATGGAGCTGACCCCGGTCGAGGACGTCAAGGGCGCCCGCGTCCTGGCCAAGCTCGGTGACTCGGTCACCACCGACCACATCTCCCCGGCGTCGACGATCAAGCCGGGTACCCCTGCCGCGCAGTACCTCGACGAGAACGGTGTGTCCCGTCAGGACTACAACTCGTTCGGGTCGCGCCGCGGCAACCACGAGGTCATGATCCGGGGCACGTTCGCCAACATCCGTCTCCAGAACCAGCTGCTGGACGGTGTGACCGGCGGCTACACGCGCGACTTCACGCAGGAGGGCGCCCCGCAGGCGTTCATCTACGACGCCGCGCAGAACTATGCCGCGCAGGGCACGCCGCTCGTGGTGCTCGGTGGCAAGGAGTACGGCACCGGGTCCTCGCGCGACTGGGCGGCCAAGGGCACCAGCCTGCTCGGCGTCAAGGCCGTCATCACCGAGTCGTTCGAGCGCATCCACCGCTCGAACCTCATCGGCATGGGTGTCATGCCGCTGCAGTTCCCCGAGGGAGAGTCGCACGAGACCCTCGGCCTGGACGGCACGGAGACGTTCGACATCACCGGGATCGAGGAGCTGAACAACGGCACCACGCCCAAGACGGTCAAGGTCGTCGCGACCAAGGAGGACGGCTCTAAGGTCGAGTTCGACGCCAAGGTGCGCATCGACACCCCCGGCGAGGCGGAGTACTACCGCAACGGCGGCATCCTGCAGTACGTGCTGCGCAACATGATCAAGGGCTGATCACCTCCACCCCGACGGCGGTGCGCGGTAACTCCTGGTGAGACAGGGAGAACCGCGTACCGCCGTGGTGTATCCGTAGGAAGGTTGTGAGATGCCCAGGGTCAGTCAGGACCACATGGACGCCCGGCGTCGGGAGATCCTGTCGGGGGCGCGCGAGTGCTTTGCCGAGTTCGGGTTCGAGGGCGCCACGGTCCGACGTCTGGAGGAGACGACCGGTCTCAGCCGCGGTGCGATCTTCCACCACTTCGACGACAAGGACGCCCTGTTCCTCGCGTTGGCGCACGACGACGCCGCGGCGATGGCGGCCACGGTGGCCGAGCAGGGTCTGGTCCAGGTGATGCGGGAGATCCTGGCCGACCCCCACGAGTTCTCGTGGCTCGGGACCCGACTGGAGATCGCGCGACGGATCCGCACCGATCCGGCCTTCCGGGAGCGGTGGACCGACCGGCAGGCGGAGCTCGACGAGGCCATTCTCGCCCGCCTGCGGGAGCAGAAGGACTCCGGGAGGATGCGGACGGACGTCCCCGATGACGTGCTGCGCGTCTACCTCGACATCGTGCTCGACGGACTCATCACCCACCTCGCGACAGGGCGCGGCACGGCCCACGTGAGCGCGATGCTCGACCTGGTGGAGGCCTCGCTGCGTACCGGTCGCGAGTGATCCCGGGACGGGCGTACGGTGGGGCGCATGACCGATTCGACACCGCAGATCCCGCTGATCGACCTGGGCGACGGCCGTGCGATCCCCCAGCTCGGCTTCGGTACCTACCAGGTTCCCCCCGCCGACACCGAGAAGGTCGTCTCGGACGCCCTCGAGGCCGGGTACCGGCACCTGGACACGGCCCAGATGTACGGCAACGAGGACGGGGTGGGTCGCGCGATCGCGGCCTCGGGGATCCCGCGTGACGAGCTGTGGCTCACCACCAAGCTCAACAACTCCTTCCACGAGCCCGCCGCCGCCCGCGACTCCGCCGAACGATCGGTCGAGGCTCTCGGCGGCCGTATCGACCTGTTCCTGGTGCACTGGCCGCTCGCGATGCACGACGATGTCGCCCGCGTCTGGGAGGCCATGGAGGGCATCCGCACCGACTACCCGGTGGACTCGATCGGCGTCTCCAACTTCACCCCGGCCAACCTCGCGCGACTGTCCGAGGCGGGCCTCAGCACCCCCACGGTCAACCAGATCGAGTCGAACCCCTACTTCGTCAACGACGAGGTCCGCGCGGCGTGCGCGGACCACGGGATCGCGGTGGAGGCGTGGAGCCCGCTCGCACAGGGCGCGGTCTTCGGCGACCCGCAGCTCACCGCGCTGGCGGAGCAGGTCGACCGCTCGGTCTCGCAGGTGGTGCTGCGGTGGGTGCTCCAGCGCGGGGACATCGTCTTTCCCAAGTCCTCGAGTCCGGAGCGGATGCGCCAGAATCTCGACGTGTTCGACTTCGGGCTGAACGAGGAGCAGATGGCCTCGATATCGTCCCTGCACAACGACACTCGCTCGGGGCCGGACCCGGACACCTTCGACTGGCGCGGCTGAGGCGGGTCCCGGCACACTCCTCATTCCCCATCGCGAAGGCCGTTCCGCACACGTTTCGTGAGAGCCAGGTGCGCGGAACGCTCTTTTCGACGGCGGGAGCGGCCGGGCTCGCCCTAGAGTCTGTCCATGACCACCACACGGGCGCACGGCGAGGCCGCGCGTGACGACGGCCGGTCCGCCGGGCGTCCCTCGGGCCGGATGCTCGCCTCGTACGCCGCCGGCAGCGTGGGCACGGGCGCGTTCAGCACACTGCCGGGGCTGGTACTGGCCTACTACCTCACCGACTCGATCGGGGTCGCCGCCGCGGTGGCGACGGTGCTGGTGCTGGTGCCCAAGGTGATCGACGTGTTGGCCTATCCGCTCATCGGGGCGCTCTCCGATCGCGCCTCGCACCGCACCGGATACCGGACGGG
>NZ_JAALED010000132.1:0-7629 GCF_014145155.1 Dietzia sp. B19
CGGCGGTCGAACGTCATGAGGGAACTCCGAGATCTCGGTCGAAGACGAAAGGCGTGTGTGACGCGTGGGATCTCACCCGCCTCACGCGAGTGTGTCACAAGAACATCGCGGCGTCTCCCCCGGCGTTACCACACGGGTGTCCGACCACGGCGCAGGCGCGGCTGGTTGACTGTCACACATGAGCCGCACGCCCAGATGGTCCGCCTCCGACGTCCCCGACCAGACGGGACGGACCTTTGTCGTGACCGGGGCCAACGCGGGGATCGGCCTGGCCACCACACAGGCACTCGTGGCCCGGGGCGCCCGGGTGGTCATGGCGTGCCGGAACCTCGAGAAGGCCGAGGCCGCCCGGGCCACCCTGCCGTCGGGGACGCGTGACCTGGCGCTGGTCCGTCGCCTCGATCTGGCGGACCTCGACTCGGTGGACGAGTTCGTCGCCGGGACCGCGGATCGGGTGGATGTCCTGATCAACAACGCCGGCGTCATGAACCTCCCGCCCTCGCGGACCGCCCAGGGTCACGAGATGCAGTTCGGCGTGAACGCGCTCGGTCACCACGCCCTCACCGGCGGCCTGCTGCCGCGGTTGACCGATCGCGTGGTCTGGCTCGGCTCGCTGGCACACCTCCGCGGGCGCGTCGACACCGACGATCTGAGCATGGATCTGCGCGGATACCGGCCGATGGCGGCCTACGCCAACTCGAAGCTGGCCTGCATCATGCTGGCCTACGAATGGCAGCGCCGACTCGGTCGCGAGGGCGGGGAGATCCGGTCGATGGCGGCCCACCCCGGGTACACCGCCACCGAACTCCTCCGGCAGAGCGGCCGCCCGGCCGCCGACCGGTTCTTCGAGCTCGGCAACTCGATCTCGTGGGCCGGACTGACGCCGGAGACGGGCGCCCTGTCCGTCCTCTACGCCGCGACGGTGCCGGACCTTCCGGGCGCGACCTTCGTGGGCCCCGATCGCCTCGGCGGACTGAGGGGATACCCGAAGATCGCCAGGTCGAGCAGCAGGTCCCGCGACGAGCGGGTCGCCGCCGCCCTCTGGGAGCGGTGCACCGAGATGTCCGCGTTCCGGTAGTCAGCCCGCGGCGGGGTCAGGCCGACCCGTAGGGGTCAGGCCAGTCCGGCCGCGGCCAGTCCCTCACGGAGCCGGTCGAGGTGCTCCGGCGGGCCCTGGAGCAGCGGCATCCGCAGCTGGTCGGAGCCGAGCAGCCCCTGCATCTTCAGCGCCGCCTTGATCTGGATGGCCCCCTGCGAGGTGTGCATGATCGCGTCGACGGCCGGGATGAGGCGGGTATGGATCTCGCGGGCCCGGGGGAGATCACCGGCATCGACGGCGTCGATCATGGCCCGGTAGTCGTCTCCGGCCACATGCCCGACCACCGAGACGATGCCTGTGGCGCCCAGTGCGAGGAACGCGAGGTTGAGCACGTCGTCACCCGAGAACCACAGCAGATCGGTCTCGGCCATGAGTCGGCTGGCCTCGAAGAGGTCGCCCTTGGCGTCCTTGACCGCGCGGAGGCCGGGGATCTCTCCCAACCGGCGGATCGTGTCGGAGGACAGGGCCGTGCCGGTTCTCCCCGGGATGTCGTAGGCCATGACGGGTCGCCCTCCCGCCTCGGCGACCATCCGGAAGTGCTCGACGATCCCGTGCTGCGTGGGCTTGTTGTAGTACGGCGTCACCACCAGCAGCGTGTCGGCGCCGCGCTCGACCATCGCGGCGGCCGCCCGCATCGAGTGCTCGGTGTCATTGGTCCCGCAGCCGGCCATCACCGACACACGGTCGCCGACCGCCTCGACGACCGCGGCCACGGCGTCGTAGTCCTCCTCGTCGGTGGTCGTGGCGGACTCACCGGTGGTGCCGTTGACCAGCAGTCCGTCGTGACCGTGATCGGCGAGGTGGACCGCGAGTCGCTGCAGCCCGTCGTAGTCGATCGAGCCGTCGTCGTGCATTGGGGTCACCATCGCGGTGATGACCCGACCGAAGGGATTGTCCGACATGGGCACCAGGATAGGCGGTCCCGGTCGGTCGTCGCTCCGGTGCGGTCACCGTCGGATCCGGCGGCGAGGTCCGGAAGCACGTGGGGCCCGTCGCGGTTAGGGTCGTCACCACCCCCCGCACGCACGACCCAGGAGGACCACATGAACTCGGAGACACCCCCGGAGACCCCAGAGGACCTGGGCAACACCATCGACGGAACGCGTGTCGGTGACGGAAGCGCGCCGGATCGGGCGGCGGATCAGGGAGCGACCGGAATCGACCCGGACGCCCCGGGCAGCGGTGGACACAGTGACGGCCGGAGCGTCGGCAACGGTGACGGCACCGCGACGACGGGGTCGCGCGACCTGGAGGAACAGAAGCGCATCTATCAGACGCCGGAACAGCCGGACCACGCCCTCGGCGGGAGCGAGGGCACGGCCGACGGGATGTGATCCCCGGCGTGCCGCCCTACGGGCCGGACGCGTTCCGGCTCGTGGCGGCCCGGCTCTAGCGGATGGTCAACCCACCCGGATCGTCAGCGAACCCGGATGATCAGCGAACCTTGTCCGGGTTGGTGTCGAGGAAGCGGCCCAGGGTGTGGTCGACGACGATGTGAGCCACCTCGCTGGTGGTGGCCACACCCACGCGCAGCGTGGCGGCCAGAGCGTTCTGCAACATGGAAACCTCCCGGCAGGCGATGTGACTCCCGTCACTGACAACTGTCACCTTACGCCCGCGCGCGGTGGACCGTCGCCGTATCAGCGAAAAATCTGGACGACCGTTCTGGGCGGGCGCCCCGGCCGGAGCCGATCGCTCGAGCGTATTGTTGTTGCATCAGCTAGTCAAGGGGGGCGCCGTGCTCGATCAGAAGGTCACACTCCGTCGGTCGGCCACGCGGTCCCACACCGGTGGCGGCTGGTTGGATTCCCGTCACTCCTTCTCCTTCGCCCGCCACCAGGATCCGATGAACACCCATTTCGGGCGTCTCCTGGTCAACAACGACGATCGGATCGCGCCGGGCTCCGGGTTCGACACCCACGGCCACCGGGACATGGAGATCGTCACCTGGGTGCTGTCCGGTTCGCTGGTCCACCAGGACTCCGAGGGCCACAACGGGATCATCTACCCCGGTCTCGCCCAGCGGATGAGCGCCGGGTCGGGGATCCTGCACTCCGAGCGCAACGATGCCTGGCGCGACGGATCGATCCAAGACCCCGAGATCCCGGCCGAACCGGTACACCTGGTGCAGATGTGGGTCGTCCCCGACTCCACCGGCGGGGATCCGGGGTACGACCAGCGCGAGATCGACCCCGGCGAGCTGGAGGACCACCTCGCCGTCGTCGCGGGCGGTCTCCGCTCCCACGCCGACCGGGCCGCCATCCGGATCCGCAACAGCACCTCCGCGCTGCTCGCGTCGCGGCTACAGCCGGGGCGGTCCGTCCAACTCCCCAGTGCGCCGTACCTCCACCTCTACGTGCCCGTCGGCTCGGTCGACCTGGAGGGCGAGGGCGAGCTGGCCACCGGTGACGCCGCGCGGCTCACCGCCACGGGCGGTCGCCGGGTCACCGCCGGCGTGGACGGGGCCGAGATCCTCGTGTGGGAGATGCACGCGGGGATGACCATGCTCGACGTGAGAGGGCACTGAGCCCACTGGGCCCCCGGCTCAGGTCGCGTCCGACTTCGACGGAGTCGGGGCGCCGTCGTCCTGCTCGGTCTCCGGGATGTGGTGCAGCGGGCCGACCGGCTCGGGGGACGGCGCGTCCTCGTTCTTCTCGAGCGACTCCGCGGAGTAGGCCCGCCGCCACTGCCGCGTGACCGTGGGCGGCCGCTCCCCCATGTCGTTGCTGATGCCGCGGACGAGGCTGTACATCATCACGAAACCCATCACGAAGAACGGCAGACCGATCACTGTGATGACCTCTTGCAGGGCGGTCAGTCCGCCCTCGCCGGTCCCGGCGAGAATCGTCGCCGCCACCGCGCCCATGAGCACGCCCCAGATGATGCGCTGGTGGGCCGGCGAGACCTGGACGTCGTCCCCCTTGCCCGAGGCGATCATGTCGACGACCATCGCCGCTGAGTCGACCGAGGTGGTGAAGAAGATGACAACGACGAGGATCGCGATCCCCGAGACGAGGGTCGACAGTGGGTAGTTCGACAGGAACGCGAACAGGGCGCCCGGGATGTCGCCCTCGTCCACGACCGCCTCGGTGAGCCCGCCCGGGCCGAAGAGCTCGATGTGGAACGAGGCCATGCCGAAGATGCCGAACCACAGGACGGAGAACGCGACCGGGAGGCCGAGGACGCCGAACACGAACTGGCGGATGGTCCGGCCGCGACTGATGCGGGCGATGAAGATGCCCACGAACGGCGACCACGTGATGGTCCACGCCCAGTAGAAGACGGTCCACGTGTTCTGCCACCCGGCCAGGTCGTCGTTGGCCGGGAAGACGTTGTTCCACAGCGCAAGCTCCGGAAGCATCGTGAGGTACACACCGAGCGACTCGACCGTGCCCTTAAGCAGGAACAGAGTGGGGCCGGTCACCAGGACGAAGACCAGCAACCCGACGGCGATAGCGATGTTGAAGTTGGAGAGCCGCTTGATGCCCTTCTCCAGCCCCGCCGCGACGGAGATGCAGGCAATCACCGTGACGACGGAGATCACGAGAACCTGGACCAGCGGGGACATCGCGATACCAAACAGCTCGGACAGCCCCGCGTTGATCTGCAGGGTACCGAGCCCGACCGAGGTGGCGACTCCGAACACCGTGCCCACGAGCGCGACCACGTCGATGGTCCGGCCGATCGGTCCGAAGATCTTGTCCCCGAAGATCGGCGCGAAGATCGAGCTCACCCGCGGCGGCATCTTGCGCTTGTAGATGAAGTAGGCGAAGGCCAGGGCGGGTAGCGCGAAGATGGTCCAGGTGTGCAAGCCGAAGTGGTACAGCGTGAAGCCGATGGCCTCGCGGGCGGCGTCCGCACTGGCCGGCTCGACCCCACGGGGCGGCTCGGCGAAATGCGAGATGGGCTCGGCCACACCCCAGAACATGAGGATCGAGCCGATGCCCGCCGCGAACAGCATCGCGAACCAGGTGAGGGTCGAGTGCTCGGGCTCCTCGTCGTCGCTGCCCAGCCGGACATGGCCGAAGCGGCTGATCGCGATCCACACCAGGAAGAACAGGAAGGCGGTGACGCCGAAGATGTAGAACCAGCCGAGATTGGTCATGATCCACCCGGAGGCGGTGCCGAAGACGCTGCCCACCCACTCACCGGCGAAGAACGTGATCACCACGAAGGCCAGGATCACGCCCACCGTCGTGAGAAAGATCCCCGGGTCTGTCCTGAGCCTCAGTGCGCGTGTAATCCGTTCGGACATGGTCTCCCTCGTCTGTTCGGCCGTGCTTGGCGGGTCGGTCATCCGGGCTGACCTCAGTACGCGAAGTTGTGTACCACGAACACCTTGCCACCGGCGGAGTAGGCGATTCCCATTCCCGCCGAACGGTACCCGGGGTCAACCAGGTTGTCGTTGTGGCCGGGTGAGTTCTTCCACAGGTCGACCAGACACACCGGTCCGCAGTGTGTACCGGCGGCGACGATGTTCTCCCCGTGGCCACGGTTCAGCAGCGCCTGGTTGTGGTAGACGGCGTCCTGGGCGGCGAGCCGGTCGGCCCACGTCTGCGCCTCGCGGTCCAGATCCGGGTTGGGGGCGAGGACCCCGAGCCCCCTGGACACCCGGTAGGAGTCGATCTCCCGGACGATGCCCTCGCGCAGCCCGCCCGAGACGTCCTGGTAGATCATCCCCGTCGACCCGACCGCCGCCCACACCTCGGCGGGCACCGCGGCACGGGCCTGGGAGACGAGCCCGTCCACCACGTGCTGCGGGATGAACGACGGCAGAGCCTGGGCGGAGGCCGTCGCGCCCCCGCCACCCATCAGAGTGGCGGAGGTGACGGCGATAGTCGCGAGTGACGCGGTGAGCCTGGAGCGCATGGAGGTGATCATGCCGCCTCGGCGAGCCTGAGGCGAACCAATTGGCGGATGAGGTATCAGTGAGGCGTAACGCCTGTGACCTGCGTAAATCAGTGTTACAGGTGAGACTGAAGTTAACGTGGCACCAGGAACAAGCCGGCCCCCTCGAGGACCTCGACGGTCACCGGGAGCGGCGCCACGGCGTCACCGTCGGCGAACGCCTCCACATCCTGAGCCTCGATCCGGACCGACCTGCACCGCCGTGTGGTCACCCCCCGGAGTCCCACGTGGGTACCGGAGTAGAGCCGGCGGAAGTGCCACGCCAGTCGGGGCTTGGAGATCCTGCCGACGTAGCAGACGTCGAACAACCCGTCGGACCGGTCGGCGTCGGGGGCGATCCTCATGTCACCGCCGTAGCTGCGCGTGATGGCGAACGCGCTGAGGAGGACCTCCGTCTCCACCGTCTCCTCCTCCGCCTCACCGGCGTCGAAGGTCATGCGGAACCGACGGGGCCGGTACGTCGGGAACTCGATGATCGAGGCCAGGACGTAGCGCAGGGGCCCGCCGAGGATCGTCATCTCGTTGACGCGCCGGTTGACCGCCGAATCGAGCCCCGCACACAGGACGGAGGCGAAGAGGTGCGGGGCACCGCCGTCCGGGGTGGCCCTGCCGAGGTCCACCTGCTCGACCCGGCCGCCGGCGATGACGTCCGCGGCGGCCTCCGGGCTGTCCAACGGGACGCCGTACTCGCGGGCGAGGTCGTTTCCGGTGCCTGCAGGGATGATGCCGATCGGGACCCCCGAGAACGCCTGCGCCTGCACGGCGAGCGAGACCATCCCGTCCCCGCCGCACACCGCGAGAGCGTCCACCCCGTCGGCGATCGCCTGCCGGGCCAGATCGAGGGACTCCTGCGCACTGGCCCCCCGAAGCGCGTGGACCTCGAGCCCGTGCGACCGCAGCCTCGCGGCCGCCCTGTCGGAGACCCGGTCACCCCGTCCTCCGCCGGCGGCCGGGTTGGTCAGCAGGGCGACCGTGCGGATCCGACGGTCGGACAGCCGCGCGTTCACGGGATCAACGTCCCCGGGTTACACACGCCCTTCGGGTCCACGGCGTGCTTGACCGCACGCAGCATCCGCACACCCACCTCGCCGATCTCGGCCTCGAGATAGGGCCTGTGGTCCACCCCGACCGCGTGGTGGTGGGTGATCGTTCCGCCGGTGGCCATGATCGCCTCGGATGCCGCCCGCTTGGCCTGCGTCCACTGTGCGACAGGGTCCTCGCCCCGCTGACCCGCCACCACGGTGAAGTAGAGCGACGCGCCGGTGGGGTAGACGTGACTGATATGGCACATCACGAGCGCCGGAGTGCCACTGGCCTCGAGCGAGGTGGTCAGCGCCCCGGCGACGGCGTCCCGCAGTGCGGGCAGGTTCGACCAGTCGGTGGCGGTCTCCAGCGTCTCGACCAGCGCGCCGTTGTCGAGCAACGCATCACGCAGAACCGGCGCACCGAATCGGCCGTGCTCCCACGCCTCGGCCGGACCGGCACCCAGCGACACGCCGCCGTGGGTCAGCAGCACCGCCCGGGTCTCGGCATGACGCGACCCGGCGTGTTCGGGCGTGCCCTCGAACAACGTCAGACACAGGCAGCCGCCGGCGTCACCGCCCGCACTGTCACCACCGCCG
>NZ_JAALED010000133.1:0-4972 GCF_014145155.1 Dietzia sp. B19
GGATGCCGCCCGGGCCGCGGTGCGCTTGTCCGGGACCGACCTCGCCCCCGACTCCCCCACGGTCGTGAGCGGGTACTCCCAGGGCGGAGGCGCGGCCGCGGCCGCCGCCGAGATGCAGCCCCAGTACGCACCGGACCTCAACCTGGTGGGGATCGCCGTGGGCGCCCCGCCGTCGGACATGCTCGGCACCCTCGACCGCGTCGACGGCGGCGTCCTCACCGGGGCCGTCGGGTACGCCATCAACGGGATCCTGCAGGTGCACCCCGAGCTGCGTCCGGCGTTCGACCGGCAGCTCAACGACGAGGGCAGGCGCATGCTCGAGGTGACCTCGACGCAGTGCGTCGCCGAGACCGCGTTCGCCTACGGTCTGCGCCGGACCACCGAGTTCACCGCGCACGGCAACTCGCTGGCCGACGCCGCCCGGTCCGAGCCCGAGATTCTGCGGGTCCTCGAGGGCTACAACCTCGGCCGCGTGGCCCCCACGGTCCCCGCGATGGTCCTGATCGGGCGCAACGACGACGTGGTCCCCCACGACACCGCGGTCGACCTGGTGCGGGACTGGTGTGCCCGGGGCGCCACGGTGGAGCTGCGTACCGCGGAGCTACCGGCTCTCGCGCCGGGGCTGGTGATCGACCACGCCCTGCCGATGCTTGCCGAGCGCGCCACCAACGCGCGCTACCTCATGGACCGGGTGCACGGCCTGCCGGCCCCGGACTCCTGCGGCACCGTCTGACGCCGGACCACGGAGGGGACCGCCGGGTGGCGGGCCCCTCCGTCGTCCGTCAGGGCAGGTTGTGGTGGAAGGCCTGCTCCTGCGCGAGGCTGTCGATCCGCCAGCCCTCTGCGGTCCGGACGAACCCGAGCACGTACCAGAGCCCGTAGAAGAACACCTGCTGGTCCTTCTCCTCCACCGGCCGCAGGGCCATCGGGTTGAAGCACATGCAGCGTCCGGTCGCGGTGTCGCCGTCCAGGGTCACCGCGAGATTGCCCATCAGGTGCTGGGTGGAGGCGAAGATCGGCAGCATCTCCGCCAGCCAGGTGCGCACCGCCGGATAGTCGTCCGCGGGGCCGCCCGAGGCCTCGTAACTCACCCGGGCGTCCGGGGTGAACACCCTGTCCAGTCCGTCGAAGTCACGGGCGTCGATACAGGTCGCGTACCTGGTCACCAGGTCCTGGAGGTCCCAGCGATCGGACAGCTCGACCAGTGTTCGACTCATGCCCACTAGGCTAACGTGGCCCGCATGCAGTTCGAGCAGGAATCCCGCGCCCGCCAGGCGATAGAGCAGCTCAAGTACCGGTACTGGCGGGCCTGCGACGGCAAGGATCCGGAGGGGTTCCGGGCGTGCTTCGTCGCCGAGGGCGGCCTCCTGGACTTCGGCCCGCTCGGCCGCACCGACCCGGACACGATGGTCGGGATCTTCCGTCAGATCGCCCTGGCCACCGCCTCCGACGGCGGACCCCGCATCCTCGACATGCACCACGGCCTCATGCCCTCCATCGCTGTCGAGGACCCGGCGGACGGGGGCGCGCCGCGGCGCGCCACCGGCACCTGGACGTTGCAGTTCCGTCAGGTGGACCGGGAGAACGGCACCGAGACCCTCTCCACCGGCGAGTACTCCGATGTCTACGTGGTGGAGAGCGGCCGCTGGGCGATGGCCGAGTGCCTGTTCTCCCCGGGGTGGTCGATCACGCGCTCCCTCGACAGCGCGACCGTGACCTTTCCCGAGGTCCACACCGTCCGCGGAGACGAGACGGCAGCCGCGACCGCCGGGGTCGACTCGTGACCGCGCGCGTCGCCCTGGTCACCGGCGCCAGCCGCGGCGTCGGCAGGGGGGTGGCCACCGCACTCGCGCAGGCCGGGTGGACGGTCTACGTGACCGGCCGGTCCGCCGAGCGCCTGCAGGGCACGATCGACGCGGCCTCCGGCGCCCCGGGCGAGATCCGCCCACTCGAATGCGACCACTCCCGGGACGACGAGATCGTCGCCGTCGTCGCCCGGATCGCCGAGCAGGCCGGACGCCTGGACCTGCTGGTCAACAACGTGTGGACCAACCCCAAGGGCTTCATGGGGTTCAACGGCAAGTTCTGGGAGCGGCCCGCCGGCGACTGGGACGCCCTCATGGGCGTCGGTCTGCGCGCGCACTACGTCGCCAGCTGCGAGGCCGCCAAGGTGATGGTCCCGCAGGGGTCGGGCCTGATGGTCAACATCTCGTCCTTCGGGTCGCGCTCGCCGTTCCACACCGTGCTCTACGGGATGAGCAAGACCGCCCTGGACAAGATGGCCTCGGACATGGCGCACGAGCTCGTCGGGACCGGCGTGTCCACCCTGTCGCTGTGGCTCGGCCTCATCCGCACCGAACTCATCCTGTCGTTGGGGATGGACGACTTCAACGGCTTCCCCCTGGACCGGGCCGAGGACCCGACCTTCGTCGGCCGCGTGATCGCGGCACTGGCCGACGATCCGTCGCTGCCGGCGCTGAGCGGGTCCACGGTGATCACGGCCGAATACGGTCGCGAACACGGGGTGACGAACGACGACGGCGAGGTACCGCTGTCGCACCGGGGCGCCTTCGGCGGTGGTCCGCTCTTCCCGCCGGTGACGGACGAGCAGCTGGGGATCACGACGGTCGACGAGGTGGCCGAGGCCGGCGGGCACAACGGATTCGTGGGGAGGTGACGGTGTCTCCCCGAGGGATCGGCGAGTTCGACGACCCGCTGGAGCGCCTCGAACGCAACGAACGCCAGGCCAGCCAGGCCATCCGCTACGTCCTGCTGTCCGCCTCGGCCGTGGTCATCTTCGCGGTCGCGCTCGTCGCGGTGGGCGGCGGCATCGGCGAGGAGTGCACGGAACCCGGCGGCACGTGCCTGACCTCCGACCGGGTCGAGGTGGTGCTGCTGCCGCTTCTGCTGTCGGTGATCCTGTCCGTGACCGCGGGGGTCAAGACCTACCGGCGGTGGAAGCAGCACATCAGGTGGCGGCCGTGGCTGTTCGCCAGCTACGCCATGTGGATGATCACCACCACCTACCTGATCGGCTCGTCCTCGGCGGTGTTCGTGCAGGTGGGCTGACCCCTCCCCCCGACCGGGACCTCACACCGCCCGGTTCTCTCACCGCCCGGCCCTCACACCTCCCGGCCCTCTCACGGCACGATGTTGACCATCTTCCCCGGCACCACGATGACCTTCTTCGGGGTCGCCCCGGCGAGGTTGGCCTGCACTTTCTCGTCGGCCAGGGCCGCGGCCTCGACCTCGGCCGGTGAGGCGTCCGCCGCGACGGTGATGCGCGAGCGCACCTTGCCCTTGATCTGCACCGGGTACTCCACCGAGTCCTCGACCAGGTACGACTCGTCGTGCTCGGGGAACGGCCCGTGGGCCAGCGAGCCGGCGTGCCCGAGCCGCGACCACAGCTCCTCGGCCAGGTGCGGGGCGACGGGGGCCACCATGAGCACCAGTGGTTCGACGACCGACCGCGGCGCTCCCGGCCCCTCGGTCGGGTAGGCCTTGGTCAGGTGGTTGACGTACTCGATGAGCTTGGCGATCGCGGTGTTGTCGCGCAGCCCCGCGTAGTCGTCGCGGACCCCGGCGATGGCCTTGTGCAGCGCCTTGAGCACGTCCTGCGGCGGCTCCTCCTCGGTCACCCGGGCCTGTCCGGTCGACTCCTCGATCACCACGCGCCACAGCCGCTGCAGGAATCGGTGCGCCCCCACGACGTCCTTGGTGGCCCAGGGCCGTGAGGTGTCGAGCGGGCCCATGGACATCTCGTACACGCGCAGCGTGTCGGCGCCGTACTCGTCGCAGATCTCGTCGGGGGAGACGGAGTTCTTGAGCGACTTGCCCATCTTCCCGTACTCCTGGAACACCTCGGGAGCGTCGGGGGAGCCGTCGAGGTAGAACTTCCCGTCCCGCTCCTCTACATCTGCAGCGGGCACATAGACCCCGCGGGCATCGGTGTACGCGAACGCCTGGATATAGCCCTGGTTGAACAGCCTGCGGTAGGGCTCCTCGCTGGTCACGTGGCCGAGGTCGAACAGGACCTTGTGCCAGAACCGCGAGTAGAGCAGGTGCAGCACCGCGTGCTCGACTCCACCGACGTAGAGGTCCACTCCCCCGGGGTCGCCCTCGCCGTGGATCTCGGGCCGCGGCCCGGTCCAGTAGCGCTCGTTCTCCAGCGCGCACAGCTCGTCCGGGTTCGTGGGGTCGATGTACCGCAGCTGGTACCAGCTGGAGCCGGCCCAGTTGGGCATCACGTTGGCGTCGCGGGTGTAGGTCTGCACCCCGTCGCCGAGATCCAGCTCAACGGTCATCCACTCGGTGGCCTTGGCCAGCGGCGGGGAGGGCATCGAGTCGGCGTCGTCGGGGTCGAAGGACACGGGCTTGTAGTCCTCGACCTCGGGCAGTTCGACGGGCAACATCTCGTCGGGCAGCGCGTGCGGGACGCCGTCGGAGTCGTAGACCACGGGGAACGGCTCGCCCCAGTAGCGCTGGCGGGCGAAGAGCCAGTCCCGCAGCTTGTACTGGACGGTCCCCTCCCCCGTGCCCTCGCCCTCCAGCCAGGCGATGGTCGCGGCCTTGGCCTCGTCCACGCCCAGACCGTCGAGCGACAGCCCGCGCTCGTTGGTCGAGTTCACCGCCACGCCGTCACCCGCGTACGCCTCGGCCCGCACGTCCAGCTCGCGCCCGTCGGCCGGGGCCACCACCTGCACGATCGGCAGACCGAAGGCCGTGGCGAACTCGTGGTCCCGGGAGTCGTGGGCGGGCACGGCCATGATCGCCCCGGTGCCGTAACCCATCAGCACGTAGTCGGCCACAAACACCGGGACCTGCTCGCCGTTGACCGGGTTGACGGCGTAGGCACCGGTGAAGACGCCGGTCTTGTCCTTGTTCTCCTGGCGCTCCAGATCGGACTTGGTGGCGGCCCGGCGGCGGTACTCCCGCACGGCCTCGGCCGGCGAGGAGTGCCCGCCGGTCCAGC
>NZ_JAALED010000134.1:0-5995 GCF_014145155.1 Dietzia sp. B19
TGCAGAGCAACGGCCACCTCTCCCCGCTGCCGCTCGACAGGGACCTCCGATCGCTCGGCCCGCAGGACCGGGTGCGACCCGGGGACGGGGCCGCCAGGACGGTGCTGGACGCCTGGGGCGGGCCGGTGGGCCGGCACGCGGTCGTAGGGCGGCAGCGGTTCTGGACGCCGCTGCGCGTGATCATGATGTTCGCGGTGCTGTTCCTGGCCCTCGGGTTCTTCTCCAAGGCCGCGTGCATGGTCACCACCAGCCCCACCGACGGCTCCGCGCCGGGGCTCAACTGGACCGGCCAGCAGTACTACAAGGCCTGCTACGCCGACCCGCTCCCGCTCTACGCGGTGCAGGGTCTGGACGCCGGTGAGCTGCCGTACCGGTACATGTGGGTGGGCGACGACGGCGGTGCCCGCTACATGGAGTACCCGGTGGTGTCCGGGATGTTCCAGTACGTCACCGCGCAGGCCGCCCAGGCCTGGCACGCGGTGGCCCCAGGCGGTCCCATCGAGGTGGTCAAGTACTTCGTCCTGGGCTGCGTGATCCTGGCGTTCCTCTGGATGATCGCCGTGTGGGCCACCTACCTGTCGGCCGGGCGTCGGCCGTGGGACACGCTGCTCATGGCGGCCAGTCCGCTGATCATCTTCCAGGCCTTCACCAACTACGACCTGATGGCGGTCGCGTTCGCGTCCGTGGCGCTCCTGCTGTGGGCGCGCAGCAGGCCGGTCTGGGCGGGGGTCGTCCTGGGGATCGGCGTGGCGGCCAAGCTGTACCCGCTGTTCCTGTTCGGCGCCCTGCTCGTGGTGGCCCTCCGCCGCAGGCGCTTCGTGGACCTGGGCAAGGCGGCCGCGGCCGCGGTGGCGGCGTGGTTGGCGGTCAACCTGCCGATCATGATCCCGTTCCCGGAGGGCTGGCGGGAGTTCTTCCGGCTCAACTCGGACCGCCCCGCCAACCCGGAGAGCATCTACGCCGTCATGCAGACCCTGACGGGCTGGCAGGGCTTCGACGCCGGCCGCGCCGCGGGCGAGGCCCCGGCCACGCTCAACACGGTGTCCCTGGTCCTGTTCGCCCTCGGCTGCGTGGCCGTGCTGGTCATCGGTCTCACCGCCGCCACCACCCCGCGGATCGCCCAGCTGGCGTTCCTCATCGTGGCGGTGTTCCTGCTCACCAACAAGGTGTGGAGCCCGCAGTATTCGCTGTGGCTGGTCCCGCTGGCGGTGCTCGCGGTGCCCCGGGCCAGACTGCTGGTGCCGTGGATGGTCTTCGACGCCCTGCTGTGGGTGGCCCACATGTCGTACTTCCACGGGGTGGCCAACAAGGGCATCGGGCCGGAGACGTTCCATCCGCTCGTCCTGGTGCGCGACCTGATGGTCGTGGCCATCTGCGTGGTGGTGATCCGCGAGATCTACCGGCCGCACCTGGACCTGGTCCGGATGGCGCACCAGGGCACACCCGAGGGGCCGGACCCCCTGGCCGGGGTCCTCGCCGACCCCGGGGAACCGCTGGTCGGACCGCCGACCGTCCGGGGGAACGGCGACCACGGCCACGACGACGACCACGACCACGACGACGACGAGGCCCGCGGGCTCCGACAGAGGGAGGGCACCACCGGATGAGCACCAGTGCGATGATCTGGATGTTCCTGTGCATCCTCGTCGGGTTCGTCTGCATGGTCACCGCCGCCGGCGGGCACCGCGCGGGGTGGCGCCAGCCCGTGTGGATCTCCTGGACCGTGGCGGCGTTCCTGTTCCTCACCGTGGTGCCCGTGGTCCTGGCGCTGACGATCGGTCTGCGGCACGGCTGAGGCGGCCCGATCCGGTTTGAGGGATTTCGTCCACCGAGCTCAAGCGGGGTAGCCTTACCGGGTTGCTGACGCAACGACCCTCCTGCCACGGAAATTCCGTGGCCGAATCTGTAGTCCACAGGAGGTGATGAGGTCCCATGCGTCAATACGAAGTGATGGTCATCCTCGATCCGAGTCTCGACGAGCGCACCGTGGCGCCGTCGCTGGACACGTTCCTCAACGTGATCCGGCAAGAGGGCGGTTCGGTCGACAAGGTCGATGTCTGGGGAAAGCGCCGCTTTGCCTACGAGATCAACAAGCAGACCGAGGGCATCTACGCCGTCGTGCAGATCAAGTCCGAGCCGGACGCGGTCAAGGAGCTGGATCGTCAGCTCGGTCTGAACGAGAACGTGCTCCGCACCAAGGTGCTCCGCGCCGACAAGTGACCCGGGCCCGCCGGCTCGCCCGCTAATCTGGGCGTGGTCGGTCGAGCTCCGATCACACCCACCTGAGCGTCAACACGGAGGACAAGCGCATGGCACAGGGCGACACCCCCATCACCGTGGTCGGGAACATCGTCGCGGACCCCGAGCTGCGGTTCACGCCGTCGGGTGCCGCGGTGGCGAACTTCCGGATCGCCTCGACGCCGCGCCGCTTCAACTCCCAGACCAACCAGTGGGAGGACGGCGAAGGCCTGTTCCTCACCTGCAACGTGTGGCGCCAGGCCGCCGAGAACGTGGCGGAGTCCCTGCAGAAGGGGATGCGCGTCGTCGTCACCGGTCGCCTGCGTCAACGGTCGTACGAAACCCGTGAAGGCGAGAAGCGCACGGTGTACGAGGTGGAGGTCGACGAGGTCGGCCCGTCGCTCAAGTACGCCACGGCCAAGGTCACCCGCACCAACCGCGAGAGCGGCGGGGGCGGTTTCCAGGGTGGTGGCCAGCAGGGCGGCGGTCAACAGGGCGGCGGATTCCAGTCCGGCGGCCAGCCGCAGGGCGGTTTCGGTGGCGGCCAGGGCGGCGGCCAGCAGAACGACGATCCGTGGGGCAGCGCTCCCCGGGCCGGCGGTTCCGGTGGTTTCGGCGGCATGGACGACGAGCCCCCGTTCTGATCCCAGGGTCTTTTCCCTCGGGGCGCGCGAAGCGCCCCACCCCATAAGCATGAGACATGACCTCGCGAGAGTCCGGCCCCGGTCGGCTCGTCGGAGGAAAGAAAGGTAGACGGATCATGAAGCTGATCCTCACCGCCGACGTCGACAAGCTCGGTGCGCCGGGCGACATCGTCGAGGTCAAGGGCGGATACGGTCGTAACTTCCTGCTCCCGCGCGGGCTGGCCATCGTGGCCACCCCGGGCGCCGAGCGCCAGATCGAGTCGATCAAGCGGGTCCAGGAGGCCCGTGAGGTGCGCGACTCGGACCACGCCAACGAGCTCAAGCAGAAGCTCGAGTCGCTCGCCGACGTCAAGGTCGCGGTCAAGACTTCCGACACCGGCAAGCTGTTCGGCTCGGTCACCGCGGGCGACGTCGCCTCCGCGATCAAGTCCGCCGGGGGGCCGGCGCTCGACAAGCGCGCCGTCCACATGCCCAAGGAGCACATCAAGTCGACCGGCGCCCAGAGCGTCGTCGTCGAACTCGGGCATGACACGACCGCCAAGGTCGAGTTCGAGGTCGTTCCCGCCTGATCTCCCACGTAGGGCCCCGGTCGTCGTCCGCGACGGCCGGGGCCCTCGTCGTGGACACGACGGGGTTGTGGATCGCCTGTGGATAAACGCCACCGCGAAATACAACGATGTCGGTTCCGATATCGAAACTGTTCATCTTTCGTTATCTATTGCGTCGTCGATCCGGGCGTGCTACGAGAGGTTCTCCACCGACGGGTTGATGGGCAAAGATGCTGATGAGCAGCGCTTTTGTTCAGAAACGACCAAGTACTCCACCGGTTGTCCACAGCAGGCCCGGCATCGGCCCTGCGGATCGGGGATTCATCCACAGTTGTCCACAGGTGGCCACCAACGATTGTGGATAAACCTGTGGATAACTTGGAAGGTAGTTGCCGGGCGTGTCGCTCCGGTGGCCTACAGTGAACTGGTTACGCGGCGCAGGCGAGGCGACTCGGGAGTGCCGAACGCGTGAGGCGGAGAGGAGAGGTCATGGCGCAGGGGGGATTCGACGGATCCGACGAGATGCCGCCTCCGCCTGACGAAGGCGGGCGCTCAGAGTTCGGTCGCACACCTCCGCAGGACCTCACCGCGGAACAGTCGGTGCTCGGCGGCATGCTCCTCAGCAAGGACGCGATCGCGGACGTGGTGGAGGAGATCCAGCCGGGCGACTTCTACAAGCCGTCGCACCAGGCCGTCTATGACGTGATCCTGGACCTGTACGCCCGTGGCGAGCCCGCGGACGCCGTCACCGTCGCCGCCGAGCTGGACCGCCGTGGTGACCTCCGGCGCGCCGGCGGGGCCACGTACCTCCACACCCTCATCTCGACGGTGCCCACGGCGGCCAACGCGGGGTACTACGCGCAGATCGTCTCGGAGAAGGCGATCCTGCGCCGCCTGGTCGACGCGGGGACGCGGATCGTGCAGTTCGGTTATTCGGGCTCCGAGGGGGCCGACGTGGCCGAGGTAGTGGACCGGGCGCAGGCCGAGATCTTCGAGGTGACCGAGCGCCGGACCACCGAGGACTACGTGATCATCGAGGAGCTCCTGCAGCCCACGATGGACGAGATCGACGCCATCCACACGGCCGGCGGGCTGAGCAATGGCGTCCCCACGGGCTTCGCCGACCTCGACGCCGTGACCAACGGGCTCCACGGCGGCCAGATGATCATCATCGCCGCCCGACCCGGCGTCGGTAAGGCGCTGGCCCTGGACACCGTGCTCCCGACCCCGGGCGGCGTGACCACCATGGGCAAGGTGCGCGTCGGCGACAGGGTGCTCGGCGCCGACGGGCAGCCGACCGAGGTCGTGGCCGTGACCGAGGTATGGGAGGACCGTCCCTGCTACACCCTGCGGTTCAACGACGGCGCGGAGATCGTGGCGGACGCCGAGCACGAGTGGCGGATCGAGATGGGCGGCACCCACCAGACCGTCACCACCAAGTCGCTCGAGACACTGATGCTGGTGAGCGACTTCGGGATCCTGGTGCCCGAGAACGCCGGTTCGGGGCGCCCCGACCGCCTGATCATCGACGTCCGCGGCGCGCAGAGCGTCCCGGTCCGGTGCATCGAGGTCGCCGCCGACGATCACCTGTACCTGGCCGGCCCCACCGGGATCCCCACGCACAACTCCACCATCGGCCTGGACATCATGCGTTCGTGCTCGATCAAGAACGGCCTCTCCTCCGTGCTGTTCTCCCTGGAGATGAGCAAGACCGAGATCGTCATGCGCCTGATGAGCGCCGAGGCACGCGTCAAGCTCTCCGACATGAAGTCCGGAAAGATGAGCGACGAGGACTGGACCCGCATGGCCCGGCGGATGGGTGAGATCTCCGAGGCCCCGCTGTTCATCGACGACTCGCCCAACCTCACCATGATGGAGATCCGGGCCAAGGCCCGCCGGCTCAAGCAGAAGCACGACCTCCGGCTGATCGTGGTGGACTACCTGCAGCTGATGTCCAGCGGTAAGAAGGTCGAGTCCCGTCAGCAGGAGGTCTCCGAGTTCTCCCGCCAGCTCAAGCTGCTGGCCAAGGAGCTCGACGTACCGTTGATCGCCATCTCCCAGCTGAACCGTGGCCCCGAGCAGCGCACCGACAAGCGCCCCCAGGTCTCCGACCTCCGCGAGTCCGGCTCACTCGAGCAGGACGCCGACATCGTCATGCTGCTTCACCGCCCCGACTCCACCGAGCGCGACGACCCCCGCGCCGGCGAGGCCGACCTGATCCTGGGCAAGCACCGCGGTGGTCCGACCTCCACCATCACCGTGGCGCACCAGCTGCACTACTCGCGGTTCGTCGATATGGCGCGGGGGTTGTAGGTGCTTGTCGCTGTGCGGTCTAGATTGGCGAAATCGCCTTCTAGATTGACGGTTGAACCAGCTATTTGGACGTCAAAATCCTCTTGACCAGGCGAAATCCAGAATCATCATGAGTCCGCCCGCTACGGCTCGGTCAATCTAGAAGCTCTGGGATGTGCATAGGTGCTGGTCAAAGGGCTGGGAGCGTTGTTGGCTTTACGGGTGTAGTGGTTGAGCTTTGTGGTTTCGTGGACAGTGCAGGTCACGAGGCAT
>NZ_JAALED010000135.1:0-3439 GCF_014145155.1 Dietzia sp. B19
TGGCCCGCCACCTCGGGGCCGCCGCGCCCACCACACCGCGGATCCCCGCACCGTCCGGCGGGATCGCCCCGGGTCGTCCGCCCCGCAACCACGGCGAGGAGGCACTCGTGATGATCATGGGTGCGGCCGGCGGGACCGGGGTGGGGCGCATGCTCCTGTCCCCACTCGCCGAGATCCCCGGGCTGGCGGCGGTGGTGATCCCCCTGGCGTTGCTCTGCGGCGTCGCGCTCGGGTGGACCACGGTCACGGTCAGGCGGACCCAGACGCTGCGGTCCTACACGTCCGCCGTCGTGACCGAACGTCTGGGCGCCCTGCGCTCGGAGGTCGAACAGTCCCTCGGCGCCAGGATCCTGGCCGCGGAGGCCACCATCACCGACGGCTTCGCCCATGACCCGGGCCCCCGGGTCGGCGACCTCGAACGCCGTATCCGCCGGTCACGGCTCACGGGGAGGGCACCCGCGCCCACCCCGACCACCGCTTCCGCGGCTACTGTTGCGGGGCCCGCAGGCACTCCCCCGCCCGCCCTCGCCACCCCAGGGAGCCCCTCGACATGACCGACCCCTTCCCCGGTTCCGAACCGTCCGACTTCAGTGCCAGGCCCGACGTGTGCGGCCTCGACGGCGCCCCGCTCGCCGAGGCCTCGTCCCTGGGTCTGCACGTCCCGGTCGGTGACGGCGTCCTCGATCTCGGCTCACCCGAGGCGGATCTCGACGGCGACGGCTTCATGGAGGCCGTCACCCGGGGGGACGGCCGGGGGCTCACCGTCTATACGGACGTCGACGGCGACGGGACGGTCGACCACGTCTCGACGGTCCGGTTCGACGGCAGCTACGACTCCTGGCGCCTGGCCAATCCCGCGGAGGGGGTCCCGTTCGGGGGCTTCACCAACGAGGCCCGTGCCGGGTCCCCCGAATCGTCGCCGGCCCCGGCCCGGTGGGAACGCATCGACCACGGCCACATCTGAAAAGTTGAGGCATTGCTCACGTCGGGGCCACGATCGGGGCCCGGAAGGCGGCGGGACCATCGGGTTGACGATAGTGTGTGATCGATACCATGCACCGTGTACGAGGAGCTGTGATGACCACCACCACCATTCCCGGCCTCGAGGGTCAGGCGCCAACCGATCACGCGGAGATGCTCGCGTGGATCGCCGAGGTCGCCGAACTGACCCAGCCGGACCGGGTCGTCTTCGCCGACGGCTCCGACGAGGAGTGGGACCGCCTCACGACGGAACTGGTGGAGCACGGCACCTTCGTGAAACTCGACGAGTCCAAGAAGCCCAACTCGTTCCTCGCCCAGTCCGACCCCAAGGACGTCGCGCGGGTCGAGTCGCGGACGTTCATCTGCTCGGAGACCGCGGAGGGCGCCGGCCCCACCAACAACTGGCGGGACCCGGCCGAGATGCGCGGCCACATGACCGAGCTGTTCCGCGGCAGCATGCGTGGTCGCACGATGTACGTCGTGCCCTACTGCATGGGCCCCCTGGAGGCCGAGGACCCCAAGCTCGGCATCGAGCTCTCCGACTCCGCCTACGTCGTGGTGTCCATGAAGATCATGACCCGCATGGGCACCGCCGCGCTGGAGAAGATCGGCTCCGACGGCGCGTACGTCAAGGGCCTGCACACCGTGGGCGCCCCGCTCGAGCCCGGCCAGGAGGACGTCTCGTGGCCGTGTAACGAGGAGAAGTACATCACCCACTTCCCGGAGAGCCGGGAGATCTGGTCCTTCGGATCCGGGTACGGCGGCAACGCGCTGCTGGGCAAGAAGTGCTTCGCGCTGCGGATCGCCTCCGCCATGGCGCGCGACGAGGGCTGGATGGCCGAGCACATGCTCATCCTCAAGCTCATCTCCCCGGAGGACAAGGTCTACTTCATCGCCGCGGCCTTCCCGTCCGCGTGCGGCAAGACCAACCTCGCGATGCTGCAGCCGACCATCGAGGGCTGGCGCGCGGAGGTCGTGGGAGACGACATCGCCTGGATGCGCTTCGGCGAGGACGGCCGGCTCTACGCCGTCAACCCGGAGTACGGCTTCTTCGGCGTCGCGCCCGGCACCAACTACTCGTCCAACCCCAACGCCATGAAGACGCTGGAGGCGGGCAACTCCATCTACACCAACGTCGCCCTCACGGATGACGGCGACGTGTGGTGGGAGGACCTGGAGGGGACCCCGGACCACCTGATCGACTGGCTGGGCAACGACTGGACGCCCGTGGGCGACGGCGGGGCCGGCAACGCCGCCCACCCCAACTCCCGCTACTGCGTGCCGATCGACCAGTGCCCGGTCACGGCCGCGGAGTTCAACTCCCCCGAGGGCGTGCCGATCTCGGCCATCCTGTTCGGCGGTCGCCGCGCGGACACCGTGCCGCTGGTGAGCGAGGCCCACTCGTGGAACCACGGCGTCTACATCGGTGCCACCCTCTCCTCCGGCCAGACCGCGGCCGCGGAGGGCCAGGTCGGCGCGGTCCGCCGCGACCCGATGGCCATGCTGCCCTTCATCGGCTACAACGTCGGTGACTACTTCCAGCACTGGGTGGACATGGGCGCCCGCGGTGGCGACAAGATGCCCAAGGTCTTCCTGGTCAACTGGTTCCGCAAGGGCGCGGACGGTCGCTTCCTCTGGCCCGGGTTCGGCGAGAACAGCCGGGTCCTCAAGTGGGTCGTGGACCGCATCGAGGGCCGGGTCGAGGCGGACGAGACCGTCGCGGGCTTCACCGCCCGAGCCTCGGACATCGACCTCACCGGCCTCGACACCCCCCTCAAGGACGTCGAGGAGGCACTGGCCATCGACCCCGAGGAGTGGCGCCGCGAGCTCCCGCTCATCACCGAGTGGCTGGAGTTCTGCGGACCCAAGGTCCCGGCCGAGGTGCACGAGCAGTTCGCCGCCCTCAAGGAGCGCCTGGGCTGAGACCTGCGGGACGAGAACGGAAGTCCCGGAGACGGATCCGCGAACGGGCCGCACCCACACCGGGTGCGGCCCGTTCGCGTTCCGTGTGACCGAACCCTCTTTCCAAGATCCCCATTCGGTGGGACAGTGGTTGCGTCATCAATACACTGAGCGCATGTGTGGAGGAGTGGCATGAGGGTCGCCGCTGCCGGACTCATCGCCCTCCCGGTTCTCGTGGGAGGGCTCGGGCTCGCGGCGGCGGTCGTCGTCCTCGGCTCCCCGGAGGCCACCGCACCTAGCGCGGACGAGGTGGCCGAGGAGGTCGCCGCTCCGGGGTCGGGGGGACCGGTCACCCGCGACGGCACCGACATCGAGGGGTCGAGACCGCACCTGACGGTGCGCTCGGGGATGCCTTCGCTCATGCTCGCCGGGACGATCCCGGGATTCCTCGCGCTGCTCCCCGCCTCGTCGAGCCCCCTGCCCGCCCTGGTGCCCTTCTCGGACGCGACCGTGGGGGCCGACGGTCCGGACCCCGGCCGACCGGCGGGTCCGGCGG
>NZ_JAALED010000136.1:0-5626 GCF_014145155.1 Dietzia sp. B19
ACCTGTCCCGCCTGCGGTTCGGTGAGGCCGAAGTCGTCAGCGATCGACCTCAACAGCCCCATCGCCGCGAACTCGGTGACGCCGATGCCGAACCCACCCAGTGCGAGCGCGAGGATCGCGAACGCCACGCGGCGGGGGGTGGGCGCGGCGACGGTGGCGGGGCTCGTGGTCACCGGAGCAGGCTACGCCCGCGCCCGCGCGGGCCCGCCTTGCCCAGGCCCGATCAGGGGGCGGTGCGCATGAGACGCCGACCGCCGTAGACCACCAGGAACGCGGTGACGTACATGACGATGCTGTAGACGGCGGCGGCGAGCCCCACCTCCTCGTCGCCGATCACGGTGAAGGCGATGAGCAGGGTCAGGGTGGTGTTCTTGATGCCGAACTCGACCGCGATCGCGATCTGCTCGGAGCGGCGCAGACGGCACACCCAGGCGAGTAGCCCGCCCAGAACGATCAGCGCGAGGTTCAGCACGACGACCGCGGGCCCCACCGACACGACGAGGTCGACGATCCGGTCCCTCTCGCCGAGCACGATGCCCACGATGAGCAGCACCAGGACGACGAGTCCGACGATGCCCACGAAGCGCTCGATGCGGGCGGCCAGCGCGGGCTTCCTCGCCCGGAGGATCATGCCGAGCAGGACCGGGATGAGGATGACACCCAGCAGGAGCCCGAAGGTCTGGCCGAGCGGGACGGTCACCTCGGCGTCGGCGGCCCCCGGGATGACCCGAGCGCCGATACCGAACCACATCGGCAGCGTGAGGATCACGGCCACGGAGGTGAGTGCGGTGAGGATGACCGACAGTGCGACGTTGCCGCGGGCCAGGTAGGTGATGAGGTTCGACGTCGCCCCACCGGGAGTCGCCGCCACCAGGACGACTCCGAGTGCCAGCATCGGGGGGAGCCCGAACACCAGGGCCACACCCACGCCCGTCAGCGGCACCAGGACCAGCTGGCCGAACAGTCCGACGATCGTGGCCCACGGCGACCTGGCCTGGACCGCGAAGTCCTCCTTGGTCAGGCTGAGCCCGATGCCGACCATGATGATCGCCAGCGCGACGGGCAGGCCTATGTCGATCAGGGGACTCTGGTCCACGTGGTGCTCCTCGGGTGCTCGCGGGTCGGCGGACGGCGGCCCTCATGTGAGATGGACCACTGTCCGACACCGTAGCCGCTCAGGCGCGAGCCCTCCTGAGGTTCTGGTCCAGGGCGGCGAGGAAATCCTCGGTGGTGAGGTGGTCCTGGTCCTCGCCGACCAGGAGGGCGAGATCCTTGGTCATCTGGCCGCCCTCGACGGTCGAGATGACGACGTCCTCGAGTTGGTGCGCGAACTCGAGGACCTCGGGGGTGTTGTCGAGAGTGCCCCGGTGCTCGAGCCCGCGGGTCCAGGCGAAGATCGACGCGATCGGGTTGGTGGAGGTGGGCTCGCCCTGCTGGTGCCGCCGGAAGTGGCGGGTGACCGTCCCGTGCGCGGCCTCGGCCTCGCAGGTCTTCCCGTCCGGAGTGAGCAGGACCGAGGTCATCAGGCCGAGCGAGCCGAAGCCCTGGGCCACCGTGTCGGACTGCACGTCGCCGTCATAGTTCTTGCAGGCCCAGACGTACCCGCCCTCCCACTTGAGCGCGGAGGCGACCATGGCGTCGATGAGTCGGTGCTCGTAGGTCAGGTCGGCGGCGTCGAAATCCGCCTTGAACTCGCGGTCGAAGACGTCCTGGAAGATGTCCTTAAACGCGCCGTCGTAGGCCTTGAGGATCGTGTTCTTGGTGGACAGGAACACCGGGTAGTCGTGCTGCAGGCCGTAGTTGAACGAGGCGCGTGCAAAATCCGCGATCGACTCGGTGAAGTTGTACATCCCCATGACCACACCGCCGTCGTCCGGCATCTCGACGATCTCGTGCTCGATCGGCTCGGAACCGTCGGCCGGCGTGTAGGTGATGGTGACAGTGCCCGCTCCGGGCACCCTGAAGTCGGTGGCGCGGTACTGGTCGCCAAAGGCGTGCCGGCCGACGATGATCGGCTTGGTCCAGCCGGGCACCAGGCGGGGGACGGTGGAGATGATGATCGGTGCGCGGAAGATCGTCCCGCCGAGGATGTTGCGGATCGTGCCGTTCGGCGAGCGGTACATCCGCTTGAGACCGAACTCCTCCATCCTGGACTCGTCCGGGGTGATGGTGGCGCACTTGACCCCCACCCCGTGCTTCTTGATGGCGTTGGCGGCGTCCACGGTGATCTGGTCGTCCGTGGCATCACGGCTGGAGATGCCGAGGTCGTAGTACTCGAGGTCCACGTCCAGGTAGGGATGGATGAGTTCGTCCTTGATGAACTTCCAGATGATGCGGGTCATCTCGTCGCCGTCGAGCTCGACGACCGTCCCCTCCACCTTGATCCTGGACATCGGACCCTCTCTCCCCGCTCGCCCTTCTGGGGCCCGCGCCGTCGACGGTAGTGTGATGTGCGCCTCATCTTACGGATTCGTCCGGTCCCGCCAGAGACCGCTCCGCACCGTTACCCCTCGTTGCCGCCGCCGAGCGGCTTAGGCTAACCTCTCCCCAGGTCATGAGTTCCAGCGACAAGCCCCGGCTCGCTGGACGGCAACCCTCCACCGCGGTGGGGTGCCCCGGGAGACGACCTGGCCACCACCCACCCGGGTGACAGGCAAGCGCGGGTCCGCTGTCGTCAAGCGGCCGGACCCTTCTGACGAGAGGAGGGGCTCCGCCCCTATGACGTACGACAACAGCAATCCCGACTGGGCCTTCGAGACCCGCCAGATCCACGCCGGCCAGCCCGTCGACTCCGACACCGGTGCGCGCAATCTGCCGATCTACCAGACCACCTCGTACGTCTTCGCGGACGCCAAGCAGGCCGCGGACCGGTTCGCGCTCGCCGAGATGGGCCCGATCTACACCCGGATCACCAACCCCACGGTCGCCGCCGCGGAGGATCGCATCGCGTCGCTCGAGGGCGGCGTCGCCGGGCTGCTCTTCGCGTCCGGCCAGGCCGCCGAGACCGCGGTCATCCAGGCGATCGCGCAGTCCGGTGGCCACGTGGTGGCCTCCCCCCGCCTCTACGGCGGTACCGACACCCTGCTCCGGCACACGCTGCCCAAGTACGGCATCGAGACCACGTTCGTGGAGAACCCGGACGACCCCGCCTCCTGGCAGGCGGCGGTACGGCCGGACACCAAGCTGTTCTACGGCGAGTCCATCTCGAACCCGCTGAACGACATCCTCGACATCCCGGCGATCGCCGAGGTCGCGCACCGCAACCAGGTTCCGCTCGTCATCGACAACACGGTGGCCACCCCGTACCTCATCCGCCCGCTGGAGCTGGGGGCGGATGTCGTCGTCTCCTCGGCCACCAAGTACCTCGGCGGCCACGGCGCCTCCCTCGGCGGCGTCCTGGTCGACGGCGGGAAGTTCGACTGGCGCGTGCAGCGGGACGGGCAGGACGTGTTCCCGTCCTTCACCACCCCGGATCCCGCGTACCACGGTCTGGTCTACGCCGACCTCGGGGCGCCCGCCCTCGCGCTCAAGGCCCGCGTGACGCTCCTGCGCGACACCGGCGCGGCGGCCTCCCCGTTCAACGCGTGGACCCTGGTCCAGGGCATCGACACCCTGAGCCTGCGCATCGAGCGCCATGTGTCCAACGCGCAGCGGGTGGCCGAGTGGCTCGAGGCGCGCGAGGACGTGGCGGGCGTCCAGTACGCCGGCCTGGCCTCCTCGCCGTACAACGCGCTGCAGAAGACGCTGTCCCCCAAGGGTGCGGGCGCGATCGTCACGTTCGACCTCGCGGTGCCGCAGGGCACGTCCGAGGAGGACATCACGACGCGGGCGTGGACGTTCATCGACGCGCTCAAACTGCACTCGTGCCTGGTCAACATCGGCGACGTCCGGTCGCTGGTGTGCCACCCGGCCACCACCACCCATTCCCAGGGCACGCCCGAGGCCAACGCGATCGCCGGGGTCACCACGGCGACCGTCCGTCTGTCGGTGGGCATCGAGGCCGTCGACGACATCATCGGTGACCTCGAGCTCGGTTTCGCCGCGCTCTCCTGACGTCCGCCCGCATGGTCCGCCCCACCGATCCACTCGCGCTGTTGCCCCCGGGCGACGGCACCCTCGGCCGTGTCGCCATCGGCGACCTCACGCTGGTCACGGGTGTCGTCCTCCCGGGGGTGACCCTCGCGGTGCAGCGGTGGGGCCGGATCTCGGAGGACCGGTCCAACATCGTCCTGGTCGAACACGCGCTGACCGGGGACTCCCACGTGGTCGGCTCCGTGGACTCGCTCCACCCGACGCCCGGGTGGTGGAACGGACTCGTCGGGCCCGGGCTGCCGCTGGACACCGACCGCTACTGCGTGCTGTCGGTCAACGTGCTCGGCGGGTGTCGGGGGTCGACGGGCCCCAGTTCACTGCACCCCGACGGCCACTACTGGGGCGCCCGCTTCCCGGCCGTGTCCGTCCGCGACATGGTGGAGGCCGAGCGGGTCCTGGCCGACCTGCTGGGGATCGAGCGGTGGGCCGCGGTGATCGGCGGTTCCATGGGCGGGGCCAGGACCCTCGAGTGGATGGTCACCCATCCGGACCGCGTCCGGGCGGGCTGTGTCCTCGCGGTCGGGGCGCGCGCCTCCGCGGACCAGATCGGGGTGCAGACCGCGCAGATCATGGCCGTGACCTCCGACCCCCACTGGCAGCAGGGCGGGTACCACGGCACCGGCCGCACCCCCGTCGCCGGACTCGGGATCGCCCGTCGCATCGCGCACCTGTCCTACCGGGGAGAGCTGGAACTGGACGAGCGGTTCGCCAACCGTCCGCAACCCGGTGAGGACCCCCGGGGCGAGGACCTGTCGATGTCGGGGCGCTTCGCCGTGCAGTCCTACCTCGACCACCAGGCCGGCAAGCTCGTCTCCCGCTTCGACGCCTGCACCTATGTCCTGCTCACCGACGCACTCAACCGTCACGACGTGGGCCTGGGACGAGGCGGGGTCGAACAGGCCCTGCGCTCCTGTCCCGTTCCCTGTGTGATCGGCGGGGTGACCACCGACCGCCTCTATCCCCTGCGCCAGCAGGAGGAGCTCGCCGCGCTGTTGCCCGGCGCCGATCCACTGGTGGTGATCGACAGCCCGGCGGGTCACGACGGCTTCCTCACCGAGTCCGACGTGGTGGGCCCCATGCTCGCCAGGACACTCGAACTCGCCGCACAGGGATCCCCCGACCGAACCCGAGGACATGCATGACCGACCGCGATCACAGCCCCCGGCCCGCCGCCCTCGGCCTGACGGGACTGGCAGTGGGGCTCGGCATCATCGGCGTGGCCATCGGCTTCGCCACGCTGCTGGGGATCACCGCCACGGCCAGCGGCGGCGGCGACACCACCGAGTACGGGCCGATGGCGGTGACCGCCGCGTCGTCGCTGGCGCTGGGGGCGCTGCTGATCGTGGGCGCGGTGCTGCTGTGGCGCGCCCACCGTGCGGCCCGCGTCGTCATCGCGGTGGCGGTGGCGCTGCTGGTCGTGAGCTCGCTCGCGCGGATGGTGGTCGACAGCGTCACGTTCATCTCGGTGCTGGGGAGCGTGCTCTCGCTGTGCGCGCTGGTGGCGATGGGGGTGCTGCTCGCCTCGGACGGCGTC